>CAZWXC010000027.1:0-12076 GCA_964637935.1 uncultured Flavobacteriales bacterium
AAAAAAAACGAATGCACCACTATTGCTAGGATCTCGGCCCGTAAGGAAAATGAAAACAAATCGATCAAGCCCTGGATGATACATCAACTTTGGATCGAAAGGAAAACTCAAAGCCAGGTTAGCGTTACTGTAGCCTTGAATAAATTGATTAAAGCTAGGATGTTTTGCATTATCCCTGAAAAGGAAAGTATCTTGTTCCAAATCGTAACCCCAAATCTGAGTATTGAACGATGTGAGAAGCTTGCCATCATTAGAAATAGCTAAGGTGTTATCACTAGGTGTTCCTCCAATAATAGGCGCATCGTTTAGGAAAAATCGAACGGGAAAATTTCTTAAAATCACCAAGCTGTCACCTGCATCGCGCGATGAATTTTGACTTGTCGTTTCTTGTCTTGGAAAGCGAGCTTCTACTGCTAGCTTACGCTGATGGGCCAATTGTTTAGCTGCGTTACCATCAGGAAAAGGAGCTTCCACATTGGCCACTGTAACCATAAAATCATCTTCAAACTTGCTTGGATCAGTAATCCAACGTTCAGAAATTAAGCGTTGTTCGGCCTTTATATTTTCTTGCGCTTGAATTTGAATAGCAGCAAATAGTGCCGCTAGAGCTAGTATTTTCTTCATAAGAAAGCTTTTCTAAAACAAATTTTGAAAGGCTAAAGATAGCTTTTGAATGACTAATAAATCAAAAAGAGAATACTGATTAAAGCTAAAATGGTAATCGAAACCAATCCAAATTTACCGAGCCAAGCAGGTTGCTTAAATGCACTTTCAATACTTGCATGATTCATGGCTTTATAATTTAGAAAAGCCAAAATAGGCGCTAAAACAAATGATATTGTGGTTGCGAAGTCAACCATATCGCCCATGTCATGTCCAAAATAAAAGAGAACTACCGCTGTACCAACTACCGTAAAAACGATCCAATATCTGTAAAGCTGTTGGTGTTTGCGCTTGTCATCAAGCTTAGGAATTAATAACTTGGTAGATTTTCGAAGCGTACGAGGAAACGCATCGAGACAAGTGAGTAAAGTACTAAACATGGTAGTGAATGCTGCTAATGCAATAAAAGGAAACGCCCACTGACCAAAGTGATAAGTGTAAAGTTGAACCAATTGCTCGGCAAAACCAACTGCAGATGTTGATGGCTTGTTGCCTGTGCCATACATCATCAAAGCACCCAAACTTAAAAATGCAACCGCTAAAAAAGTTCTACCCCAATAGCCAACTTTAAAATCGCGCAAAGCCATGCTCAACGACATGCGCGAACCTCTCTCTTTATTCTTCGAAACCGACCATACCGAGTGCCATATAACAATGTCTACTGGTGCTGGCATCCAACCGATTAATGCTACTAAAAATAAAATATGGCTTCGATCTGAAAAACTGAACGATTGAAGAAATTCTGGTTGCGTTTCCATGGGTTCAATCACTGCGAAAAGCAAGGCAATCATCGTGCAAAAAGTAAGCGTGATGACGATCATTTTCATAAAACGATCGAGCATGGAATAACGGCCAACCACCAAGATAATAGAGGAACTGACCAACAAAATCAAGCCAAGCAACTTTATATCTGCGCCAAAACCTGTAAGCTGATGCAGTAAACCAGAAGTAACCAACGTGATTGCAGCCATGATAATAAACATGGTGGCAATGCTCATGAATGCATAGAGTAGCACTGCCCAACGGCCAATTTTAAGATAGCCATCGAGCAGTGTTTGACCTGTGGCCGCTGCATAGCGCGGACCAATTTCAAAAATTGGATACTTCATAATATTCATTATTACCACTACCCAAATCAAACTAAAGCCAAAATCAGCTCCAGCTCTGGTACTTTGAACTAAGTGAGAAACGCCCACAGCTGCGCCTGCATAAAGCAAGCCAGGCCCAAACTGTGCAAATCCTTTTCTTAGTTTTTCAAACATTCGTTTGAATTATGAATTTGTTTTTTGATAATCTGATAAAAACTTAGCCAATCCGCTATCTGTAAGAGGATGGTTTAATAAAGCTTTGATAGAACCAAGTGGACAAGTAGCTACATCAGCTCCTATTTTAGCGCATTCTACGATGTGCATCGGATGACGCACTGATGCAGCTAAAATTTCAGTTTCAAACATATAATTGTCATAAACCAATCTCATATCAGAGATAAGCTGAAGGCTATCAGTGCTGATATCATCAAGTCTGCCTAAAAAAGGAGAAACATAGCTTGCTCCCGCTTTTGCAGCAATAAGTGCTTGACCAACTGAAAAAACTAAAGTGCAATTCGTTCTAATTCCTTGGTTTGAAAAGTATTTTATCGCTTTCACACCTTCGGCAATCATAGGCACTTTTACCACAATGTTTTCATGAAGATCTGCCAATTCTTGGCCTTCTCTGATCATTCCTTCAAAATCCGTAGCAATCACTTCTGCGCTTACATCACCATCAACAATGTTGCAGATATCTACATAGTGTTTCAGAATATTGTTCTTTCCAGATATTCCTTCTTTAGCCATCAAACTTGGATTAGTGGTAACGCCATCTAAAACACCAAGATCGTAGGCTTCTTTAATTTCGGCAAGGTTTGCGGTATCAATAAAAAACTTCATGTTTCTAAGTTAAATTATGCGGCAAATAAACAACAAAGCAATGGCTACACCATGCAAAAACTGAGCAAAAAAAAGGATCCTTTATGAGCCTAACAAATATTCCCTTTCACATTACATTCTGTGATCATTTGCGTAAAATTGTAGAAACACAACTTTATCACCCATGAATAATTATACAAAACTAGTTCTCCCTCTTTTTTTTGCACTTCTGCCTTTTCTGGCTTTTGCGCAAGCAGGTTCTGGTAACGCACTTAAATTTAATGGCTCAAGCAATTTTGTTGATTGTGGAGTTATTAATCTTAGTGGCTCTGCAATTACGCTGCAAGGATGGGTAAAGGTGCAAGCATTTAAAACAACTTTTCCATATATTTCTTCTTTCATTGGAACAGAGCAGGGAGGATCGCAAGCATCCATAAGATTTGGAGATGCAACAGTAGCCGCTGACAAAATCCAATTTATTTTACAATTCGGAACCACGTTTTCAAAACTTGAATCTACCTCTAATTTATCTACCAACAAATGGTATCATATTGCTGCCACTTATGATGGCAGCACCATGAAAATATACATCAATGGTGTGCTAGATGCTTCAATGGCAGCATCTGGATCATTCTCTTCAAATGACATTTTTGAAATTGGACGCAGCTATGGAAATGATCGAATTTTGAATGGTGAAATTGACGAAGCAAGCGTGTTTACTTCAGCACTTTCTCAAGGCACAATAAGAGAATGGATGTGTCAGAAAATAAATTCATCCCATCCAAATTACAGTAGCTTAAGCGGTTACTGGCCATTAAATGAGGGCTCTGGCACAACTACCGATGATGCAAGCCCAAACTCTAATGTTGGAACACTTACGGGCAGCCCAGTTTGGAAAGCATCTGGTGCTGCAATCGGTGACGAAAGCATTCAAGTTTATACTACATCACCATTTAGCATTGGGCTGAGTCATCCAGACGGTGATAGCATGCACATTGCTTCCACTGCGGGCACTTTTCAAGGTGTGCATTTATATCGTGTGGATTCTGTTCCGAATGTTACAGCAGTTCCAACCTCACTACAATACCTTGATACAACCAGATATTGGGGTGTGTTTCCTGTAAACGCAGCTTCATATGATGCAACTTATTTTTACAATGGAAATAATGCTACAACAGGAGTAATCTGCAATCTTTCTTTCGGAAAAAGAAATGATAATTCATCAACAGCTTGGACTCAAACAACACCTGATAGTGTGAATTATACGGCTCAATTCATGCAAGAAAACCTCACCGATAGAAACGAAATTATTCTGGCAATTGGACAAGGTGGACCGCACACTTTTAACTATTCTATCACTGAGCCTCTTTGCAATGGTGATAATAATGGATTTGCAATTGCGAATGTTTCAGGAGGCTTAAGTCCATATTCTTTCGTTTGGTCAAATGGTTCAACAACAGATACATCTAACCCCACTGCTACTTCAACATTATATGTTACTGTTACTGATGCTAACAGTTGTAGTTCATCTGATTCGGTGTTCATTGATCAACCCAGCATCATTTCAGCAGGGGCTAACATTACAAAAACTATATGTTCTGACACCAATACTGGGGCAATGACCTTAGTAACATTTGGAGGAACAAGTCCATTCACCTATAGTTGGTCGGATCCAAATAACTCGACAACATCTAGCATCAACGGGCTTTATGCAGATACCTATACCGTGACAATTACCGATGCAAATGGTTGCTCAGATACATCATCTTTCGAAGTTGAATCTATTGGTCCTAATCCATTTCCTTATCTCGGAAACGATACAGTTTTGTGCGAAGGAACGGTACTTGGATTAACGACTGAACCAAACGGTGGCCCATTCATCTCCTATACTTGGAGCAACGGAAATACGTCACCTATTTTAGTGGCCACTAGCACAGGAGTATATTCAGTTACTGTAACCAATAGCACAGGATGCTCTGGCAGCGATACTATATTTTTAAATTACGTTCCACCTATTGAGGTGAATCTTGGTAATGGGCCAATACTTGGAATTGGACAAGCCGTAATTGATGCTGGAGCAGGATTCAACGCTTACCAGTGGAGCACTGGCGCCACTACACAATCAATTACGGTTGGTCAAAGCGGAAGCTATTGGGTGAGAACAACAGATACAAATGGTTGTAAAGATGCTGATACCGTTCAAGTGCAATTGGCACCAAACGGCATAAACACAATCCAAAATAAATTTGCCAGGATTTATCCAAATCCTACACAAGGCATTTTGAAAATTGATTTGATCAATTCTTCTTTAGAAATTGAAAGTGTTTCAATCACAGACTTGACAGGTAAAATTGTCAGAACGATGTCTACTGGATCTCAATACAACGTTTCTGACTTAAATAGCGGTATGTATTTTATCACATTAACCACTGTTGACGGAAAAATAAATCAATTCAGGTTTCAAAAACTCTAAATTGTCATCGTTCTAAAAACAAATGAATCTAAGGCCTATAGTTCGCTGCTATAGGCCTTACTTTTGCGCCCCATTTTATGAAAAAATTAGTCCTTGGGATTTTAACCGCTTTTGCAATAAGTTGCTCAAGCACAGATCAAAACACTCACTTTATGAATGCACCTATTGCCAAGAAAGTACCATTCGAAATCACAACACATAGTGATACCCGAATTGACAACTACTATTGGTTGCGCGATATGGATCGAAAAGATCCGGAAATAATCGCCCACTTAGAAGCCGAAAACGCCTACACGAAACAAGAACTTGCACACACTGACAAATTGCAAAGCCAACTATTTGATGAGCTAAAAGGACGCATCAAGCAAACGGACGAAAGTGTGCCTTACTTATACGATGGTTATTATTATTACACTCGATTTGAAGAAGGCAAAGAATATCCAATCTATTGCCGAAAACTAGGTTCGCTTTCAGCAGAAGAAGAAATCATGCTTGAGGTAAACCAAATGGCAGAAGGATTCAGCTTTTACCAGGTGGCATCAACCAGCATCAGCACCAATAACCAACTTTTAGCTTTTAGTGAAGACACTTTAAGTAGACGGATTTACACCATTCGTTTCAAAGATTTAAGAACAGGAGAATATCTTGAAGATGCTATTGAAGGCACTGCTGGAAGTATTGTTTGGGCAAACGACAATAAGACACTTTTCTACGTTAGAAAAGAAGATGTAACACTTCGATCACACAAAATTTACAAGCACGTTTTAGGGACAGATCCAAGCACAGACGAGGAAGTTTACCATGAAAAAGACGCCACATTTAATGTGGGAATTGGTAAATCTAAATCCAAAAAATGGCTCTTTATTCATAGTTCTTCAACCGTTTCGGATGAGTACCAAATTCTAAAAGCAGATGAACCTGATGGCAAATGGAAATTGATTGAACCTCGCCAACGAGATTTGGAATATGGCGTGCTTCACTACAAAAATCATTTTTACATCACCACCAATCTTAATGCAAAAAACTTCAGAATAATGAAGGTGAGCGAAAACAATCCAGCATTAGAAAATTGGGAAGAAGTAATTGCTCATCGTGAAGAAGTTTTAATTGAAGATGTCGATGTGTTTTCTGATTTCTTGGTGATTACCGAAAAGGAAAATGCACAATCAAATATTCGTGTCATAAGATGGGACGAAAGCGAAGATTACCGCATTCCTTTTGATGAAGAAGCCTTTCAAGTTCACACGACAACAAATGTTGAGTTCAATACCGAAAAACTACGTTTTGGATATCAAAGCATGACCACACCAAGTTCAGCTTTTGAGTATGACATGGCTACAAAAAGGTTTGAATTGCTCAAACAACAAGAAGTGCTTGGCGATTTTGACAAAGACAATTATAAAGCAGAGCGCATTTGGGCCACTGCGCGTGATGGCGTAAAAGTTCCGATGTCAATCGTTTACAGAAAAGGAACCAAGCTAGATGCTAACACGCCACTATTACTCTATGGATATGGTTCATACGGTCATACCATCGATCCATACTTCAGCCCATCCAGATTGAGCTTGCTAGACAGAGGTTTTGTATTTGCTATTGCCCACATTAGAGGAAGCCAAATGATGGGTCGCGAATGGTATGAAGATGGTAAAATGCTCAACAAGAAAAATACGTTTTACGATTTCATCGATTGTGCAAAGCATCTCATTTCATTAAACTACACTAGCGCTGAACATTTGTACGCCATGGGCGGAAGCGCAGGTGGTTTGTTAATGGGCGCCATCATAAACCTAGAACCAAACCTTTGGAATGGAATAATTGCAGCTGTACCATTCGTTGATGTTGTAACTACGATGCTCGATGAGACTATCCCGTTAACTACCGGTGAGTTTGACGAATGGGGAAATCCAAAAGATGAAGCTTATTATCATTACATAAAAAGCTACTCGCCTTATGATAATGTTGAAGCGAAGGATTACCCTCATATACTAGTTACTACAGGTCTTCACGACTCGCAAGTGCAGTATTGGGAGCCAGCAAAATGGGTAGCGCTATTGCGCGAAAAGAAAACAGATACTAATCGACTGTTTATGTTAACAAACATGGAATTTGGTCATAGCGGAGCATCTGGGAGATTTGAAGTGTACAAAGAAATCGCACTTGAATATGCCTTCCTTCTCGATTTAGAAGGAATTAAACAATAATTGAAAGGCGCCTTTTTGGCGCTTTTTTTGTTGACTTTGCATAAACTATCCTATGCCCAAATCTTTACTCATATTCTTTTTTTTGATCTCAACATTTTTGGGCATTTCACAGCCTGATTTGGTATATCTGAAAAACAAAAAAGAATTCGCATTTCATGGCAAATCTGGCGAAGTGCAATCGTTTACCATTTATAAGAACGCAGAAATAGTTATTCTCTCAGAAAAAGGAATTCAGCTATTTGAAAACTACACATTTCCAGAAGCAATTGATCCATTGTATGAAGATTTAGCTGCACCAATCAGAAATCACCACAAGCATTTTACAATTCACAAAATCAACCAATTTGAACTTCGCGTCAAGCGCGAAAACTCATATTTAGCGACTTACAACAAGTTTGATAAAGTAACACGTGAAAGATTTTTAAACGATGCCACTTTAGCTTACAACGCATCATACACGCATCAACTCAATGTAAAAAACTTAAAGATTGGAGATGTTATAAAGTTAGAATATGAGATCACCGTTCTCTATTCAGAAAACCTGATTTCACTTCGATCTTGGAGATTGTTTATTGATGAACTATACCCATCAGAAGAAACGGAACTCCGCATTCGATATCATAAAGATCTGAATATGGCTTTCGCTTTCCAGAATAATGGAGAGCCTACAAAGTCATACGGAAAAGAAGAAATAACTCTAAAATGGACCGCAGAAAACCTGCCTGGAGCTTTATCTGAGCCAAATGGAAGGCCGTATCTGACATTACCATACATTGAGATTTTTATCAACAACGCACCGATCTATTGGCCGGCAAGATATCGGTTTGCCGTAAATCATTTGCTAGAAGATCAAATGTCAATAAAGCTGGGATATACAGGAAAACAGTTTCAGCTTTTAAATGAATTCAATGCAAAAACCAGTAATAACACGATTTCAAAAATTCAAAGACTAAAACAACTATCAAACAGCATTGCACTTGAATATGAATATGATAATGATTCTTCCTTCTTCAGTGGAGAAAGGTTGACTTATATGCCAAAATTCGGAAGTGATTTAAACAATAAGAAGCTGAGAGAATCAAATAAATATCAAATCTACAATAACCTACTCTTTAGCGCAGACGTGGCTTATGGAGCACTTTTCTTAGCCGATGTTCGCACGTCATCAATCAGTGATTATTGGATGCAACCGATATATAACAGCGATTTTATTTTCATGCCCTTCGCTGCAGATGAAAGTTGTTTTATATATCCAAAAAGCCAACAATGCGGTTGCTTTACTGATGAACTCCCTTACTTTTATGAAAATGCAATCGCAGAATTTGTGTTGGTTGATCCAGAAGTATTTCCAAGCTGGAAAAGCAGGCATCAAAAAGAATTCGAATTTGTTAGAATGCCATCCTCAAGCCTTGATTCAAATCTCAGAACTACCATTATAGAAATAAAGTTAGACGAAAAATCGGGCGAATATCAAGTAAACTTCAACATAACCCTAAAAGGACAATTCTCAACACTTTACAGACCTTTATATAAGTGCAACGAAGCATTATTACATTCAGACTCCATTTATCATAAAAAATTATGGAGCGACATGGATATCGAAAACCTAGCATATAATACTGAAGTAAAAACCGACTCATTTCCTTTCACCACTATGGTTTCTGGAGCTTTCACAACTAAGTCACTTGAAAAACTTCATTTGCACCCCGATTATGCAATTTCAACACAGATGAGAACACTGCCCTATTATACTGACTTTGTTGGTAGAGATAATTTCGTTATCAAGCTAAATCAAGCAGATTTAGTGCAAATACCCAAAGACAAGTTTGTAAGAAATGAATTTGGCAGGTATGTTTTGAAAACTGAAACTAACACCTATGAAACCATCGTTTACTCTAGCTTAAACATTGTTTCAAGAGAAGTAAATGCCGATGAAATAGAAACTGTGGGTTCCATTTATAAAAATGCAGCCAGCACAACTGATATATTCATAACCAAATAAGGCTTGACAATTTTAGTCAAGCCTTATATTAAGTCAGTGCCAAATGCTCCTGTAGCGAAGCTTCTACCACCTCGCAAACCAGCTCATAAAATGGAGTAGAATCATTATCTATTTGAACGCTTTCGAGCGCTTCGTAATAACGAATACGCGATTCATAATCTCCTTTTAAACTTGCCAATGTATAACCATTAGAAAGCAAGATTAAATTCATCACCAACCTTGACGTTCGGCCATTTCCATCAGCAAAAGGATGAATTGTTACCAAACGCTCGTGCATTTCGGCCGCAAGTATTACGGGATGCATACTACCGCGTTGTCGCATGTAATGCATAAAGTAATCTTGCATCAATTGATTAAGCATCATATGATCGGGCGGCACGTGTCTAGAACCACCAATAGAAACTGGAAAATCTCTGTATCTGCCAGCATACTTTCTATCAATACCTTTCAAAACCAGAGAATGAAGCTCTAACAAGGTGCGCTTGGTGAGCAAATTATCCTTTGAAATCATTTCTGCCACAAAATCTACAGCCTCTGCATGATTAATTGCTTCAAGGTGTTCTCGTAAAGATTTGCTGCCAATGGTAATCCCTTCATTCACTACCAAATGTGTTTCTCTGTAAGACAGCGTATTACCTTCAATCTGGTTGCTTTCAAAAGTGTATTTCACTTTAAAATACTCCAACATTTTTGAAAGCTGAAGCTGATTGAGTGGCTTCTTTTTGCGCCATTCGGCTGCCAAAACATCAATTCTCTTCAAAGAATTGAGTAACGAATCATTCAAATTTTGAACTTCAAAAACGCGACTGCTAGTAAGGTATTCAACTCGTTCTTCGGCCAAAGCCAATATTTCATGCGCATCATTTGTATACTTTAATAGTTCATATACTTTCTCTGCTAATCTTGCATTTTCAAATTCTTTCACATCAGCTCTAAGAGCGTTCGCAAGCAAACGGGTTTGATCTTCTGTAGGTATTCGCTTTGCATTTTCAAATTTGCTGATCAATGCTTGATCTATGCCCGTGACCTCAGCCAAATCCTTGGTTTTCAAACCTTGTTCTAGTCTTGTTCTTTGAAGAATGGCTGCGAGCGTTTTCATTTGACAAATTTTATCATGACAAATATTGTCATTTTTTATTGATATTTTTTTACCCACCAAAGTTTTTAACCCATTCTTTCACATGAACTCCTGAATCTCCGCTTATTTGAATTTCCTTCACCAAATATTCTCGATAAACTAAACCGACATTTTTAGCGAATTTCTCTTCGCGATAATTTTTAAAAATGAAATTGTTCGTGTCTGCGTACTGAACAATAGTTGCAACACTATCAAATGATTGACCATCAATGGACCATTGATCGAGTATTGAAACACACTCGTATTCTTGCTTTTCTAGATTATTAAAAGCATTTCCATCCCAAGATGTGCCGATTGAAAAAGGAAAAACTAATTCTACGGTTCTAGTATTATCCTTTAATTTCTCAAGGCGCTGATCAGTTTTAATCACGCTATACCTCACCGCTACCCCAATAGCATTGCCATTCTCGTCCACTTCTTGCCGCTCTATGATGTAACTAAGGTTGCCATTCAATTCAGAAAAAGTATCTGCAAAAGTTTCTCGAATTAAAAAGTGCTGAGTATCACTCACTCCAGGGTTAAACTCATCAAAGAAAATGGAGTCAACATAAAATTCTGTCCATTTTCCTAAACCAATTGGAGCATAATCGTAACCAAAGTCAATCTTCTCCTCCGTACCTTCTTTACAAGAAGAAAGCATCAGAAGAAAAACTAAACATATATAGGTTAAAGCTCTAAACACCAGCAATTATTTCTCGTGAAAAAGATAGTGGAATTTCAGTAGATCGAGCTATAAAACCTCCACCTATTACATCATCACCATCATAAAATACCGCACTTTGCCCGGGAGCAATGGCACTCACATTATGCGTAAAATCAACGCGCACTCTGCCATCTTCAGCATTATGCAGCGTACTTATGGCACCTTTATCTTTATACCTGATTTTGGTCGTAGATTCTAATCCATCTTCCAGTTCAGCAATTTTCTGCCAATTAACATTGCGCACGTACATTGAATGCCCGAGTAAATCTTCTTCTCTTCCAAGAAAAACCGTGTTGGTCAGAGGATCAATTTTCGTCACAAACATTGGCTCACCAAAAGCCTTACCCAATCCTTTTCTTTGACCTATGGTGTAATATGGATAGCCGCGATGTTCGCCCAATACATTTCCAGCTTTATCCATAAAAAGACCGCCTTTCATGCGCTCTTCCAACCCATCTACTTTTCTATTCAAAAAGCCGCGATAGTCATTGTCTGGCACAAAACAGATTTCGTAGCTTTCATTCTTCTTAGCCAGTTCTTCAAAACCCTGATCAAAAGCCATTTGACGAATTTCAGGCTTAGTAAACCCGCCTAAAGGAAAAACGGTTCGAGCAAGAGCCTCTTGAGAAAGTCCCCAAAGCACATAGCTTTGATCTTTATTATCATCAAGTCCCTTGCTGATAATATAGCGACCATTTTCTTCTCTACGTTTAGCGTAATGACCTGTTGCAATAAACTCACAATCAAGCTGATTTGCCCGCTTCAAAAGAGCATCCCATTTAATGTGAGTATTGCACATTATACAAGGATTTGGAGTTCTACCTGCTAGGTATTCTTCCACAAAATTGTCGATGATATTGTCACCAAACTCGGCTCTAATATCCAGAATCATATGATGAAATCCTTTGTCCACGGCCAATGCGCGTGCATCATTAATATCATCAAGACTGCAGCAACCAGTAGTTTTTCGAGCGCCACCAGAAGTTGCA
>CAZWXC010000028.1:0-12026 GCA_964637935.1 uncultured Flavobacteriales bacterium
TAGCAGTTTGGCTATTCGTCCACAATTAATTTGAAGCCAACTCCGTGCACGTTCATAATTTTTACACGCTCGTCAAGTCGAAGGTATTTTCTCAACTTGGTGATAAACACATCCATTGATCGGCCAAGGAAATAATCATCGCTGCCCCAAACCACGGTAAGCGCCATTTCGCGCGCCAGCACTTGGTCTTTGTGCATGCAAAGCATGCGCAAAAGCTCAGCCTCTTTTTTGGTGAGCAGTTTGGTTTCTTGTTCGTGTATTAATGCCAGATTGTTGTAGTCAAACTTAAAATGACCCAATTCAAACACATCGCGGGGTGTTTCTTTTTCGCCCTCAGCAGGTTTTGATCTTTTAAGCACTGCTTTCAATCGAAGATCGAGTTCATCAAAACTAAAGGGCTTGGTTAGGTAATCGTCAGCGCCAAGTTTGAAGCCTTTTATTTTGTCTTCGGTCATGCTTTTTGCTGTAAGAAAAAGCAATGGAACTTCAGCGTTTATTTTACGAATGTCTTCTGCTAGCGTGAAGCCATCCTTTTTTGGAAGCATCACATCTAACAAACACAAATCATACGTGCTGGTGTAGAATTTTTGAAAGCCAGCATAGCCGTCTTTTTCAAGATCGCAGTGGTAACCTTCGTTTCTTAGATGGTCTTGTATTACAAAGCCTAAGTTGAGATCGTCTTCTACCAAAAGTATTTTGGTTCGTTCTTTTTTGTTCATAGCCTCTTATTTAACAATATCTGTTCCATACGGTAAAAACACTTCAAACGTGGTTCCACTGCCGTGTTTACTTTTTAATTTAACCTTGCCATTATGGGCTTCGGTAATGGTTTTCACATAGTGCAATCCCAATCCAAAACCTTTTACGTCATGTACGTCACCGGTCGGGATTCGGTAAAACTTTTCGAATATTTCTTTTTGAAATTCTTTGCTTATTCCGGCTCCATTGTCTTTCACAGCAATGTATACGCCTGCATCATCGCTTTTGGTGCTCACTTCAATTTTTGGAGGTACACCGCCATATTTTGCCGCATTATCAAGCAGATTAAAGAAAATATTGGTGATGTGCATTTCGTCTCCAACAATGTTGGTGCTTTTCGCCTTGAGCGAAGTTGAAATCTCTATGTGTTGTTCGCCAAAATTCATTTCAATAGACGGAATTGCAAGCTCAATGATTTCATGAATGTTGATCGTAGATTTCTCCAGTTCAATTTCATCTTTGTCAAGACGTGCAATTTGCAGTACACGTTCAACTTGGGTTTGCAAACGCTGATTTTCGCTTTTGATTATTTGTGCATACGCTTTAATTCTTTCGGGTTGAAGTTCTATGCCAGGTTTTAGCAATACATCGCTACTTAGCGCAATGGTAGAAATGGGTGTTTTTAGCTCGTGCGTCATGTTGTTGATGAAATCGTTTTTGATTTCAGACAAGCGCTTTTGCTTTAATATAACATTGATCACATAACTAAAAAATGAAAGCACCACAAGCAACATGAATGACGAAGCCAACCAAAATCGCATTTCGCTCAACACTTCATAATTAAGCGTTGGGAAGAACACAGAAAAGTAGTGTCCGTCATCATCCCACTTTACGGTTGGTGCTTCTTTGGGCTCGGTAAGCGCGGCATCAGCCTCGTTCAATACCGTTTTAGAAAACACCACCGAGTCGTTGAAACAATTGTAAATGCTAAACTGAAAATCAAAGTTAAGCTCGCTATTTAATAGCTCTGTTTTTAGCACCGATTCTAAATAATAAGGCTGCAGCTCCTCGTTTATTTGAACCCTATAAAAATTTGGGGAAACCTCTTTTATAGGATCTATAATGAAGGATGAGTCGCCTCCATGAATTCTTATTTCTTCAACCACCTTAGTTAGCGCCACTTCAATTTCGTGGTGCACTTGCTCTTCGGTGATGGTGTATGCTTTTTTTACCCAAACAATTTGGGTGCTCACAAGGCCAATGAATATCAATGTGGCCAGGACAATAATGATCCTGATGGTGTTTCTTGTCATCTAGAATCAAATCTAATTTAACATTTCGATCTCCGTTGATTTCATTAACTGAGTTTTAACGATTAGTTGGATCTGTGAAGTTTGTTCTGGGTAATAGTCTAATCTCTTGAAGAGAGGTTAAATTTTTACAGCTATTGTGTTTTAATTTAATAAAGCTGAAAATCAATTGAATATAATTTTTAATTGTTAAATAACGCTCTTGAATAAATATTGATTGATTTATATTATAGTATTGTGCACTAACTTTTACCCTATGAAACAAACTAATTTATTTTTATTAGCCCTAGTGTCCAGCTTATTTTCATTATCGAGTCATGCACAATCTATCCCATCTTGGGCGGTATCTGGACAAACTCAAGTCTACATATTTGGTCCTAGAGGTAATCAAATCTACCGTTCGGTTTTTACAAATAAAACGGACGGTTTAACTCAAGATTCATTGACATTTAAAGTTTATCCTAATCCAGCTTCTAGCGTCTTAAACATTGAGTTGGAAGATGATATGGAGTTTGATTTTCAGGTTTATACTGCAGATGGTCGGTTTGTGCAAGAATTTTCGGTTTCTGGAATGAAAAGTCTAAATGTTTCCAATTACAGTAATGGTAAGTATTTTTTGATTCCCATCGAGGAAGAAAATGTTGGTCAGTTTATATCATTTATAGTGCTTAAATAAATTAGAGATGAGATTGTTGTTGAAAAAGAAAATGTTTACTCTCTATGCGATGCTGTCAATTGCCTCGTTGAGTTATTCACAATTAGAGTTGATCGATTTAGTGCAGTTATCAGAATTGGATAATATGATAGGAAGCACCAATAGCTTAGTGGCTAATACGCTCATAAACTCAAGTGTGGATGCTCTTGGAAATGCTAATATGTCAGTTCCTATTAATGTACCAAGTGGAATAAATGGAATGACTCCTCAATTATCATTTGCTTATTCCTCAGCGGGTGGTGATGGGATAATGGGTAGGAATTGGAATCTTTCAGGTTTATCCGCTATTTCTAGGGGGGGTGATCAATATTTCGTTGATCAAAATATAAGCGCGCCAAGTCATGTTTCGGCAGATGCATACTATATTGACGGACAGAGGCTGGTTCATTATGCGGGTAATTATGGTCAAGCGAACTCTATATATTACAAAAGAGCATACGATAATACAATAGTCAAGGCAATTGGCGCTGAATCAACTGGTCCTGCTTGGTTTCAGTTGAAAGCTGCAGGAGGGATGAAGCTTGACTATGGAAATGACGTTGATTATAATTCTGATGCGGTTAAGTTTCATTCTGACGGAACTAAATTAATTTGGGCCTTGAGCAGAAGTTCTGATTGTGATGGTAATTACATTGACTATCGTTATGATAATAATATGAATAGTGGGCGTCAATTATACCTGACAAATGTCTATTACGGTGGCAATTTGAATGCTGGGACAAGTCATATGTATGAAATCCGAATTACATATGCCAATCACTCCATTTTTGAGTCAAAAAAATATAGTAATGGGTTTCCTGTAGCTTGGAATGAAAAAGTGATAGATAGAGTCGATGTTTATTTAAATTCCTCAATTATAAGAACTTATAAATTGTATTATGCAGAGCTTCAAGGACATATTCTTCTTCAGAAAATTCAAGAATCAACTCCTAATGGAGATTTAGAGCCGATTTTGTTTTTTACGGGTACCGAAATGCCAGGTATAGCATCACAGGTGAGTACCAATATACCTTCTGCAACTCTTTCAAATATTCCAGAACATTGGCTAGAAATTGCTGGAGATTACAACAGTGATGGATTTACTGACTATATAGCATTTGGAAAAAATATTAATTATCCTCAAAATGGTAATGCTTTCAACGTACAATATGTCTATATAAATCAAAAGAACGGACAATTCCAAGCCGAACTAGAACAGGGTTTATACCAAGGTTCTACAGGATATACGGGGATTGCTGGTCTTGCATATGCAGTAGAACAAACTAATTTCTCAGCAATCGATATTAATGCTGATGGAGGTACAGATCTTGTGTACCCTGTTCTAGGATTGGAAAATTCCTATTATTCTAGTATGCTACTTAATAAAATTGGTGTTCATTCCGATTTCACGCAAAATGGCAGCACTGGTTCATGGGGTAATTCCAACGAACTATTTATTTATGGTAATTATAAATATGTGCCAGAAGAATATTTAACTAAGAACTCACTTCTGCAATTTGGTAATTTCGATGGTAACTTTAAGTCAGATATCTTTTATGTTCTCAAAGACATTAATGGCGCTAAGAAAGCATTTGTAACTTTAGATGGTGGCGCTATAAATTCTGCTCACCAAATTGAAGTCCAATTTATTGGTGCTGCTGGTGCTCTTACAATCTTTCCGGAAAAATTAGTGGTAATTGACTTTGATGGAGATGGTGATAGCGAAATTTTTAGTGTGACTAATAATGGTGATGTAATTGTGGTAGATCTTGATATATCTCAAAGTTCATCTGGAGTTTACTCATGTGTAGCGACCATGCTGTATAATTCAAATGGGGAATTTCCAGCGTTCAACTCTAATGAAGAGGAAAACCTATTTTATGTTCAAGATTTAAATAATGATGGGATTTCTGACTTTTTGATTAGCAACGATGAAGGCTTTTCTTGGCTTATTTATACGGGTAAGGGACTTGATATTCAAGGTTATTCAGGTGGATCTTATGCAGTTTCCTCATTATTATATACTGGTGCGTTAAGCTCTTTTGGACCTTTCCCCGGGAATAATAATATACCTCAGAAAGAATTACAATTCGGTGATTTTGATGGAGATGGTTACATAGACGTGTTCTCTAGACGCGAAACGTATTATTGGCTTTCATCTAATAATGGAACAAGCCTTTACTTTGATGATTTTACGAGTAATGGCGTACTGAGCATGCAATCTGGAGTATCAAGTTTAGTTGGGGATTTCGATGGAGATGGATTGTCCGAATTATTGACCACTGAGGACGGTGCGAACAAGAGAATTGTAGATTTTTATTTCAGTCCTTACTTTGATATAGTAAATGAAATGGAGGATGGATTTGGAAATAGTACCTTATTCACGTTTTCAACCTTGTCCAAAGGCTTGGTCACTTCCAATTATAATTTAACAGGCAATGCCACTTATCCTTTTGTTGAATTGGCAGGAGGTAAACCAATAGTTGTTAGAAAGACCATCAATGGCGCGTCTACCGAGAATGGAAATTCTCAGTTTACGGAATATTATGAATATGAGCAATTAACCATTGACATACAAGGATCAGGTACAGCTGGGTTTAAAAAAATTACTTCTACCAATAACTACAATTCATTAAAAACAGAGTCTGAATTGGCTTTTGATAGTTATTATCATTATGCATACCCAACTCATTCTCGTGTAAGAGCATTAAACAATTCAGTTTGGCAAAATACACAAGCGTCAAACAATTTTTTAAGTACAACCTACCAAACTTATTCAGTATTGCCCGTTTCTAATCCTGATTTATCCTACCTTCTATTGCCTTTAGAAACAACAGACTATAACTATCTTAATGGGACAAAAAACAGAAAACTCAACACATGGGGTTACAACGACCAAAGTTCAGGATATAGACTCATCCAAAGTGAAACCTACATTGGTGAACCACTTGTAGGAACTGGTGCTTTGCATATTGATATTCAGTTTTTTGAAGGCACGGCAAGTGACTGTAATAATTTTCTGGTTTTACCAGAACATTCGGTTGTCAATTCACAAAGACAAGGTGAGTCTAGTGAAACTATATTTTCTCAATTCAGTTATTCCTTAAATGGAAAATTAAATTCCAAAATTAGCTACTCCACTGGGATAAACTCAGTGACTGCTGCTTATGCATATAATCAATGGGGTAAAGTAGCTTCAACTCAAGTATCCTCTAGTGGGTTGCCTACTAAGACAAGTTACAATGTATATGGCTATGGTGGGCGCTACGCAGTGAACGCTACGAATGCACTTGGACAAACTTCGCCCCAAAACATGACTTATGATGAGCGTTTTGGACTACCCACCAAAAAGGTTATGCTCAATGGAAATGAAGAATATATGATCTATGATGATTTAGGCAGACTGAAAACCATCACCGATATCTATGGAAATATTACTTCAATTTCATACGACTGGGTTCTAAATTACGGGAATGGTGCAAGTTTGCAAACACCAGATAACGCCATTTATAGTGAGACAACTTCTTATCCAGATGGTTATGAAATCATCGAATATTTCGATAGACAAGGTAATCTAAGGTTTACAGAAGATAATAATTCCGTGAAAACGGCTACTACCTATGATCTGCTTGGTAGAGTGGATAAATCTACGATGCCATTTAAAGATGTAAATGACATCGTCTATCAAAATAATGATTACGATGAATTAGGTAGACCAGCAGCAACAACTGTTTCAAGTGGCGGAGAATCTAATTCTTATTCATACTCAAACCCAGCCGTTGGGCAAACATTAATATCAGTCACTTCATCACTAGGTAATAAACAAATTTACAAGGATGCAACAAACCAGATCTATAAAGTCATAGACAATGGAGGTGTACTTACCTATTCGTTCAACTCATTCAATAAACCGAAAGCAATTCATCTTGATAATGTGCTGGTATCAAAAATGACCTATGATTCTCAGGGAAGACAATTAAGTTTGACTGAGTCTGCATCAGGTACAACCAGCTATACTTACAATGCTTATGGTCAATTAACTTCACAAACTACAGGTGGAAATATTACAGAATGGTTTACTTATGATGTAATGGGCAGAGGAACAGGAGTTTGGATGTATAACAATACTGTTCAGACCAAAACAATGACTTACCATAACTCTGGGCCAGGTATTAATCAATTAAGTACTGTATCCAATAACCAAGGTGAGCTGGTTACTTATGATTACAACGGGTATGGTGATTTGTTATCCACTAATTATCCAAACGATAATTTAATGTGTGCGTATTTGTATGATAATTACGGTCGACTTGCAGAGGAAGATTATAATAATGGCATGCAAAGAATGCGCTATGGATATTCTAATACGGGTGAATTAGCCAATATTTCGACAAAAGCCCAGAACGAACCGTTTTTCTCGCAGCTTTCCACAGCAATTAGTACAAATGCATTCGGGGCTAGCCTTCAAAGAAAAGATCTACTAGGCCAAACTGTGGCTTCAACGTACAATCTTCACGGGAGGTTAACAGCTATCGAATTGCCAGGCCAGTTAGATTTTCAATATTCATGGAATAATAGTACAGGCAATTTAAACTCACGAACAGATCATTCAGCATATCTTCCATCAAGTCTTACAGAAGCGTTTACTTATGACAATTTAAATAGACTTAAAAATGTATATCTGAACGGAGCCTTAACCCATCAATATTCATATGATAGTCGTGGAAATTTGATGAATAAAGAGGCAGTTGGAGAATATGCCTACAACAACCAGTTTCAAAACACATATGTTGAGAATGTCTTCAATGAGATTAATACCTCTTCTTCACAATTAAGACAATTTTCTCCAGAAAATGAGCTGAGTTATTTGAAAGAGGGTGGGTATCAATTTTTCGTTAAGAATCATGCTGATAATCATACAAGAAAAAGCAGCAGGACTACCTTAAACAGCGTTGATATTGAAAAACGAGAGTACTTTCCTGAGATTGGCCTTGAGCGTTTTACAAATGTTTTGACCAATAAGGCTTACAACCTATTTTACGTAAGTCATAATGGTGAAATGGTTGCGATGGTTGTGAAGGAAGCACAAGCTTCTAATCCTAACAATTACACATCATTGCCTAATGAAGGCTACTATGGAGTGATAACGGACCATTTGGGATCTATTTCCTATGTATATGACCAAAATGGAGTAGTTGCCAAGCAGAGTTTTGATGCTTGGGGTAGAAGAAGAAATCCTGACGATTGGACCTACACTGTCAATAGCACACCCAACCCAGAATGGTTGTTTAGAGGCTATACTGGGCATGAGCAATTGGATTATTTTGGCTTAATCCATATGAACGGGCGAGTATACTCTCCGCTCGAGGGTAGAATGATCAGCCCAGATAACTTTGTTCAAGACCCATATAACAGCCAATCTTATAATAGATATGCGTATGGGTTTAATAACCCATTAAAATATACTGATCCAAATGGTGAATGGGTTCATTTAGTAGTTGGTGCTGCCATTGGTGGGGTTGTTAATTTAGCCATGAACCATAATAAAGTAGACAATTTCTGGGATGGCTTGAAGTATTTTGGAGTAGGTGCGGAAGCAGGAGCATTAAGTGCTGGTGTTGGAGCAGGAATTAGCACAGCTATGGCAGGCGGATCATTCGGAGTGGGTTTCGTTGGTATTTCTAGTGGAGTTTCCGCCACAGGTGTTATTTCTGGCTATGCTTCAGGCTCTGCTTCAGGTTATGTAGGTGGTTTTTTATTAGGTACGGGTAATTCTTTAATTCAAGGTCAAAGTTTCAGCTCATCACTATCTGCAGGGTTTAATGAAGGAGCTTCGCAAATGATTGTCGGTGGAATTATTGGAGGTGTTGTTGGTGGTATATCTGCTTCCACTAAAGGGGTTAATGTTTTTACGGGAGAAGGACGTTTTGATTTATCAAATGGCGTTGGTGCGCATGATGTTCCATATGGTACAGAAACTGTTTCGGGGAGATATGTTGGGAAATTTGAAGGCGTCAATATGTATGAGTCTTCGCAATTGGGCTCAGGAGTCAATAGTGGAGGAATTACATTGCCAGGAAGAGGTATTGTTGTTGGAGAATATGCATATTCAAGAGGCTTATCAATGGATTTAGTACATCACGAGTTTGGTCACATATTGCAAGCAAGAATTTGGGGAAATAAAACTTTTTATTCAGTTATTGGATCCGAAAGTCTTTCTAGTGCGACTTTTACAAACACGCACAACACATATTGGACTGAAACGTATGCCAATTATTTATCCTCTCAATATTTTGGTTCAGGTTACTATGCTAATCCAGTCAGGTTTCCAATAGAAAACGTTTCAGTAAACAATTTCGTTAAACTGTCTTATGTTCAGATGATAGTTGGTAAATGAAAAAAATTCTATTGTTATTTAATATTATGATGTTGTACGGATGTCCAACATATGAACCTGAATCTGGGTTTATTGTGGTTCACAATAATACTATGAAACCATATTATATTCTCCTTTCATGTGACGATTCCTTAAAGCTAAATCATAAATTATTTCCGTTTATAGAAAATAGACAAAAAGGAATACCCTCTTCTGAGTTTTCACCAAATAGAATTCCTCCTAGCATGACAGGCCTGTTTGCTGTTGGAGGTAGAAAGAATATGCCAGAACTTGCCTGTGAGAGTAAAAAGGTCACAATATTTTTTTTAACCGATTCTGTTTTGCTAGGATGTAAATGGAGGGAAATTGTTGAAGGTCAAATGTATCAAGAAAAGGATACTTATTCAAAAGATCAATTGGATAAAATGAATTGGACAATATACATTCAAAATTGTAATAAATAGTTAGAACCTTTATGTATAGATTAGAGTTTACACTTGCCTTAATGATTTTTTTTTCTCAAGGCGTGTTTTCCCAATCCATTCAATGGGCCAATCAGTTTGGAGCATCCACTAACAGTGGTGGAATAGAATTTAGGCAAGGCGAAACGGTTAATGATATTGCTTTTGATACTGCCGGTAATGTGTATGTGATAGGCAACTTTCGTGGGCCTGAGGGTTATATTTCAGGAGATACTATTGCAGGCCCACCATCATCTGGTTATACAGGTGGTGTCTTGGCTAAATACGACCCCTCTGGTCAATTGCTTTGGTCAAGAACTATTTCGGGTGTTTCAGCTTCAAGTTTTTCTGGAGTCTACGGAGTAAAACTTTTAATTGATTCAATAGGAGATATTTATGCGACATTTATAACTTTTGATTCCTATTATTTTAATGACTCAGTTTATAGTGCTACAGGAAGTAATTTGTTATATGTAAAGCTAAACGCTTCCAATCAGGTTCTTTGGTATAGAACTGCGGAGTCACCCGGTCCTAATTTAATCCTTTCAGGTCTTACCATTTCTGACGATGGTATGCTGGTAACAGCAATGCGATTTGTAGGTTCTATGAATTTCGATACTTTAAGTGTAAATCAAACTGTCAATACCCCAATGTATTGTTTGATGAAAATAAATGCCTTGAATGGTGACCTAGAGGATCATATTTATATTGAATCATTTGCTTCTGGTTTTCTAAATTCACCAAATAGTGGTGGCGATTTATATGTAGATGATTCAAACAATATCTATTTCCTAGGTTGGCTTGATGGTGTTAAAATAGAGGATGATACCTTGTTTTTACAGTATGAATATACCTATGTCGACAAACCGATGGTTCTGTTAAAATTCGATGCGAATTTTAATCTTCAGTGGTACCATAAGTTCGGTTCTAGCGCTGGATCGTTAAGCGAAGCAAGAATTCTTGGTTTTGATACTTCTATTATTGTTTCCACAGTCACGTCTGGTGGTTTTTTCTATTACGAAGATTCAATAATTGGGAATTGGCAAATGGTTCATTCCTTTTTTGGCATTTTCAATCCCGCAGGTGAATTAAACCATGCTTATGTTTCTGGAAACACAAATGGAAATTTCCGTACTTATTTTACGGATGCGGAGTTAAACCCTCTGAATGATAAAGTTTACATTTCCTCGAGGAGCTATGTAGGATGCGAGATCGGAAACCTGAGTTATACTACAAATACGACCAATTCCTACTCCTCAGTTTTGAGTTATGATCTAGTATTACATGAATTTGAAGTGGTCCAAAACGTTGAGCCAATAGATGGGTATTCTGGCCTGAATGCACTTGGAATGGCAGCCAACGGAGATTTGGCAGCTGGAGGCATAGTTTGGAACGGAATCCAAATTGATACATTTGAAATCAACGCCTTAGGTGGTAATGATGCGTTCTTATTCAAACGTCTAGATTGCTCTTATCTTCACTCAACCATTGTATCGCAAACCGTTTTAAATGCAACTTGCAATAGTAGCGTAGCATTAAATTCTTCTAATTCGGATAACCAATATTCTTACCAATGGAAATATGGCGCTACGGAAATCCCTAACGCCATTGACACCGCTTATGTGGCCAGTATACCAGGCGAATATTTCTTAGAAATTTCAGATAGTGTTTGTGTGTTTATTAGTGATGGTTATACAGTAACAAGTGGCAGTAATGCGGTTGTTTCATTCAATCCATCCACCTCTGTTTTTTGTGTTTCGGACAATGCTATTGCTTTAACGGGAGGTAGTCCAATAGGTGGAACTTATTTTGGCGATGGAGTGGCTTCTAATAGTTTTAATCCATCTGCAGCGGGCTCTGGCGCGCATCAAATTGGCTATGTATATCAGCATGCCGGTGGTTGTATTGATACCGTTTACGCTAGTTTTCAAGTGTTAGAAAACCCTGTAGCGGTTTTTATTCCAACGTTCACTTCCGTGTGCGCTGGCGATACTGTTGCACTTACTTCAGGTTTTCCAGCAGGTGGTGTTTATTCTGGCACAGCAGTTTCGGGTAACTTATTTACTCCAACAGCCGCGGATACAGGCATTCAAACCTTGTATTATACGCGTATGAACACTGTAGGCTGTATTGGAATGGATAGTATTACTGTGAATGTGGTGCAAACTCCGAATGCCTCGCTCAACTTACCTACTACTAGCATATGTGAAAATGTTCCGGTACTTCCATTATCAGGAGGTTCACCTGTAGGTGGCACTTATGCTGGAGAAGGAGTTGCGGGAAACTTCTTTTTACCAAACATGACAAGCAATTCTGCAGTTAATATTGCTTATTCTGTAAGCAACGGAGCTTGTTCCGCAACAGCATCCGATACATTTATCATAGATACGCTGCTCACCGCACAATTACCAATTTTAGATAGTATTTGTGTTTCTGCGGTCGACATGCCATTGGGTCATGGCTTGCCATCAGGAGGTTACTATTTT
>CAZWXC010000029.1:0-11902 GCA_964637935.1 uncultured Flavobacteriales bacterium
AAATTCTGGCTGGCGATCGGCTCTTAAATCTTCGTCTCTAAAACACCTTACAATTTGAAAATAGCGGTCATAACCGCCAACCATCAAAATCTGCTTAAAAGTTTGTGGGCTTTGCGGTAATGCATAAAATTCGCCACCGTGCATACGAGATGGTACTACAAAATCTCGAGCTCCTTCAGGCGTAGACTTAATTAAATAAGGCGTTTCAATTTCCATGAATTCCAATGCGTCCATGTATTTTCTGGTTTCGATGGCCAGTTTATGACGTAATTGAAGGTTTTGCTTCAATGGATTTCTTCGCAAATCAAGGTAACGATAGCGCATTCTTAATTCTTCGCCACCATCCGTATCATCTTCAATGGTAAAGGGTGGCGTATCAGAAGCATTCAAAATAGAGAAGGAAGAAACCTCAATTTCAATTTCTCCTGTAGCTAGTTGCTTGTTTTTGCTTTCGCGTTCAATCACAATGCCTCCGATCTGAATCACAAACTCACGACCAAGTTTGCGCGCCTTTTCGCATAGTTCAACATCTTTTTCAAGATTAAAGCTAAGTTGAGTAATGCCATAACGATCACGAAGATCGATAAAGGTCATTCCACCCATATTTCTCACTCTTTGCACCCATCCAGCAAGTGTAACTTCTTGATTTATATGCGATAATCTTAGCTCTCCGCAAGTATGCGATCTGTACATGTTGATTTTTATTAGAAGGCGCAAATGTAATTCTTACTTGACGCTTTATCATTCATAAAAGGATTATAAATAAGACAATGGCCTTACACTAATTTTTATTATTCAAAGCGTTCAATTGCTGATTTAAGTCAGTTTTTCAAATGATGGTGCTCATAAGTCAGAATGAGCCGTTCAGTAATCTTTGACAATAAGAAATTTTGAAAAGAAGTTGCTCAAATTGGGTTGATAAATCGTATAGAATATGAAACCCATTTATAGTAATTTATAGTAACCTAATCAAGGAATTGAAAGGTAGTTTGTTATTGTTTTTGTTTGGCTTGAAACCGGTCTTGAGCATCCTTTTAGGAAGCGATAGATCGGTTTCTTTTTTTAAGCTATTTGTGGTTTAGAGGTCAGTGCTCTTATCACAAAAAACAGGCCTACTAAAACTAATGGAATACTTAGCTGCTGGCCCATATTGAGCGTCATTCCGATTTCTTTATCTACTTGAACTTCTTTTACGAATTCAATAAAAAAACGGGAGCTGAACAAAAGAATCAGAAACAATCCAAATAAAAGACCGGCTTTTTCACCTGCTTTTTGCCTGTAATAGAGGAAAATGAGCAATCCAAAAATGAACAAGTAGCTAAATGCCTCGTACAGCTGTGTGGGATGTCTTGGTTCTAAAACTTCGTATCCAGCTTGGGTGAAAATAAATGCCCAAGGAACATTGGTTACATCGCCTATAATTTCATGATTCATAAGATTACCAAAACGAATGAAAACCGCAGCCAAAGCAACCGTGATTACAATCCTATCTAAGATCCACAACAGTGGCTTTTTTGATACTTTATAGGACCATAATGCCAACGAAAGTATAATGCCAATGGCAGCACCGTGGCTAGCAAGGCCACCTTTCCATACTTGTAGTATTTCTCCTAAGTTTTGGCTGTAATAATCCCATTGATAAAAAAATACGTGACCCAATCTTGCGCCTAGCACCGTGCCTACCATCATGTAAATCAAAAGGCTATCCATCCATTCTTTCGGTTGGTTTTCTTTGATTAAAATGTTTTGCATTATATAATGACCAACCAAAAATGCGGTGGCAAAAAGCAATCCGTACCAACGCACGGTGATCGGACCAATTTCGAATAAATTAGGATCAACGTCCCAAGTGATAAACATCAAACTCATGTGCTGTGTGCAAGTATTAACTTCGCGGACAAAGATAGAATTCACATTATGCTTCGCAGACCAAGAAGAAATCGAAAAAACGAAGTCGTTCGTAGTCAAGTAAGAGAAACAAATATTGGGGTCGAAAACCTAATCTATCCTTTGTTTGTGGTAGACGGCAACAACATTAAAACAGAGGTTAAATCACTGCCTGGACAGTTTCGCTTGTCACTTGATCACTTATTAAAAGAGGTGGACGAATGCATGAATTTGGGTGTGAAGTGTTTTGACTTATTTCCTGCAGTAAACGATAGCTTAAAGGATGAAATGGGTACCTACGGGTATGCGGAGCAAAATTTCTACTTAAAGCACATTTTTGAAGTGAAAAAGCACTTTCCAGAAGCGGTGGTGATGACCGATGTGGCAATGGATCCATATAGCAGCGATGGTCATGATGGTGTGGTGAAAGACGGGAAAATCTTGAACGATGCTACTCTTGACATACTAGGAAAAATGGCTGTAGCTCAAGCGCATGCTGGTGCAGATATCATTGGTCCTTCAGATATGATGGATGGTCGAGTAGAATACATCCGCCAAAGTTTGGATGAAGTAGGTTTTACAGATGTGAGCATCATGTCATACACTGCAAAATATGCAAGTGCTTTTTACGGTCCTTTTAGAGATGCGCTTGATTCAGCACCAAAATTTGGAGATAAAAAAACCTATCAGATGGATCCTGCAAACAAACAAGAAGCGCTCATTGAAGCCGAACTTGATTACTTAGAAGGAGCAGATTATTTGATGGTAAAACCAGCGCTTTGTTACTTAGATGTGATTCATCTTTTGAAAGAAAACTACCAAATTCCAATTGCTGCATATAATGTTAGTGGAGAATATGCAATGCTAAAAGCAGCAGCGCAAAACGGCTGGTTAGATTATAATAGAGCAATGCCCGAAATGCTATTGAGTATTAAACGAGCTGGTGCGGATGTGATTTTAACCTACTTCGCCAAAGAATTTGCGCAGTTAGTGAAGGCTGGTGGTTATTGATTGTATCTCGGTAGCCTCAGTTCAAAACACGCTCCCTTATCATCGCCTTCGCTAGTAGCTACAATTTCACCTTCATGAAGCTCGGCTATACTTTTTACCAGAGATAGACCTAGTCCAACAGATTTTTCGTTGTTGGTTCCAGATCTACCACTTGACGTAAATACATCAAAAAGACGGCTTTGCATTTCTTTGTTGAATCCAATTCCATTATCTGTAATTCTGAAAGCAATCCATTTTTCAGTTTCGTGAATGCTCAGAATTACTTTTCCAAATCGGTTACTAAATTTTAATGAGTTAATAATCAGGTTTTGAAGCGCTTGAACAATCAGTTGTCTGTCGCCAAAGATCATGGAGATGCTAGATTCCTCAAACTCAACTGTGATATTCTTGAACTTGGCTCTGTAAAGGGTAAGTTCTTTGAGCTCTTCAAAAAGTTCTTCTACATCAAGCCAATCCTTACTCAGCTTAAATCTATTATCGGTGTGCTGCAGATAAAGCAACACGTTGCCCAAGCTGCTAAGTTGGTGGCGCGCTTGAGCAGCTATGAGGAGAAGTGATTCGTCTAAGTCAAAATGGTCTCTATTACCGCTCATGAGCATTTCCGTCATGGAAAAAATTTGTGAAGCTGGTGAGCGTAAATCATGTGATAATAGCTTGGTTAAGAATGCTTCGTCTTGAATTCGTTTGTCAAGATCATTTATTAAAAGATTGGTTTCTTCAATTAGATAAGATACTTCATCGTTTCCCGCAATTTTCACAGGACTAACTTCTCCGTTTAAACGGTACTTCTTAATGCTTTTAGTCACTGCGTGTACAGGGCTTAGCAAAAGATGGAAGGCATAAAGCGTGCAGGCTGTAGCGGCAAGCGTAAGTACCAAAATGAGTATAATGGTATTGTATTTACTTAGGGCTTCGGCTTCGGTAGACCCTACCCAAATAGCAGTTCCTATTAATGGTACATGAATGCCAATAAATGCGATAAAGAAAAACTTATACGCATAGCGCGGCAAGAATTTAAGACTTTGATAAAACTGCATAACTGAGGAGTTAGAGACAGATTACGCTCCACGAGATATTTGGTTTTAGCAAACGCTAAACATTTTGCCGGGTAAACTCTGGACCAATCCTTTAAATTCTAGCTCTAACAGTAGCATAGAGACTTTACTGGTGGGCAAATTTGACGTGAGGCTTATGTTGTCAAGTGAGGCTTTTTGTAAACGAGTTAAAATCTCATACATGGCTCTTTCCTCATCGTCAAGTTCAATAAAAAGTTGTTTTTGAACTGTTTTTTTGGCGGTGTCCAACTCCCATCTTAATAAATATTCTAAGTCTCGAACACTCTCTATCAAATTAGCTTGATGTGTTTTTATTAAGTGATTGCATCCTTCAGAATAAGGTGAATCAACAGCACCAGGAAATGCAAAAACATCGCGATTATAGTCAGTAGCCAATTTTGCCGTAATCATTGACCCACCTTTATTGGCTGTTTCTACTACAACCACAGCATCTACCATGCCTGCAACTATTCTATTGCGCTGCGGAAAATTTTCCCTATCGGGTCGCGTGTTGCTTTCAAACTCAGCAAATAAACCACCGTTTTCAAACATTTTATCAGCGGTAGATTGGTGCTGTGCCGGATAAAGTCGATCGAGTCCATGGCCAAGTACACCAATGGTTTGTAGGTTGTTTTGAACAGCTGCTCTATGGGCAATAATGTCGATACCATAGGCCATGCCGCTCACAATCAAACAATCGTGCTTTGCCAAACCTTCCACTAATTTTTCTACTTGCCTTTTGCCATAATCTGTGGCGTTTCTTGTTCCTATTATAGCTACCGTTTTTGGCCTGTTAGCGTCAAGGTTACCTTTAGCATATAGCATAAGCGGTCCGTCTTCGCAGTGCAACAATCTTTTAGGATATTCTTTGTCCAAGTAGAAAATTGGTTTTATACCTCGCTTTTCAATGAATTTGATTTCTTCTTCGGCTTGTTTAAAGGCTTGGTCAGCATCTAGTTTGGCAATTATATTTTGCCCAATCCCAGGAATATCGGCCAGTTGTTTTTTCGATGCATCGAAAACAGCTTCTACGCTGCCGCAATAAGCCACTAGCTTTTTTGCTCTACTAGCGCCAATGCCATTCAATTTTTTGAGGGCAATTTGATGGAGGAGGGAAGTACTCATTGTAAATAGGGTGGTCAAAAGTAAGGATTAAGAAAATTGGCTCTTAACTTCGCCCCGCAAATGAAAGTATTAGGTATTATTCCGTCCCGTTATGCATCTACTCGTTTTCCCGGGAAACCGCTGGTTGACATAGATGGCAAAAGCATGATTCAAAGAGTGTATGAACGCGCTTCAGCTTCAAACCTGAGCAAAGTTGTTGTGGCAACTGATGACGAGCGCATTTTTGATCACGTAGTAGGTTTTGGTGGTGAAGCAATCATGACTGCAGCCGACCATCATACAGGAACTGATCGTTGTGTGGAAGCTTATAAAATGATGAACGAAGAGTTTGATGCGGTAATCAATATTCAAGGTGATGAACCAGTTATCAATCCCAAGCAACTCGATTTGTTGGCATTTTGCTTTAATGACGAACAATGTGAAATTGCTACACTGGCCGTAAAAATCAAAACGAACGATATTCTTTTTGATTCGAGTAAAATAAAAGTGGTGAAAGATGAAAATAGACAGGCGCTATATTTTAGTCGACACGCTATTCCTTTTCAACAAAGGCCAGAAGATCAGTGGCTTGAACACCATGATTATTACAAGCATGTGGGTATTTATGGTTTCAAACCCGAAGTTTTAAAAGTGCTGGGAAAACTGCCGCCATCAACCCTTGAAAAAGCAGAATCTTTAGAGCAATTGCGCTGGATGCAAAATGGTTACAAAATTCAGGTGCGCATCACCGAGTTCGATTCTATCTCGGTAGACATACCAAAAGACATAGATCGAGTGTTGGAAATCTTAAAGAATCCTTAGAAATTTCAATCGGATTGCTTTAATTTGCCGACTTCCTCATATGCAACTTGATCAATACATAGCTGATTTACTTAAAGACCACGATTGCGTGATTGTGCCTGATTTTGGTGGGTTCGTAGCAAACTACGCTTCCGCGAAAATCAATGCCACGAACAATCGTTTCGATCCTCCTTTTAGGAAATTGAGCTACAATAAGTATCTGGTTCATAATGATGGCTTGCTTGCTTCTTATGTTTCGCAAAAGCAAGAAATGGAATATGAAGCTGCGTTGAAAAACGTACGTGAATATGCCATTTACTTGAAAGATGAGTTGAAAGAAAAGAAGCAGGTTTCAATTGAAAAAGTTGGAGTGCTTTACCAGCAAGCTAATGGTACTTTCAGATTTGAACAAGTAAAGAATCCTGCATTTTTTGTGGATGGTTTTGGTTTAGAAAGCTTCTTTGCGAAAAGTGTTGCTCCTAAACCGCTGCCCGAAGAGGAAGTGGTAATTGAAGATGCTAAGACAGCTACCAAAGTGCTTCCATTGCCTAATCTGGAGCCACAACCAGAAATGGAAGAAGTAGACACAACTCATAAACGTCAAAGAAAGATTTGGCCAATGGTTGCTGCCGCGGCAGTTTTACCGATTGTTGGCTACACTATTTGGGTTTCGATGAGCACACCATTGTTTACTAACAGTAGTCAGTTTCAGTATTCAGACTTAAATCCGTTTACAGAGAAAATCTGTAAAACGTATGTAGTGCGTGATCATGATGTTGTTTTCGGTGACGTTTCAGAACCGACAAAACCAGTTTTGGACACGAAAGCGGCATTTGATACTGCTTATATTGATACTGCCGTTGATAAAACCTTAGTGGTAAAATTGCACGAACCCAAAGAGGTTGAAGTGGCAAGCAACGCTGCTTTGCCATATCATATTGTTGGCGGTTGCTTTGGCGAAGAATCAAACGCACAAGCTTTGGTGTCAAAATTTAAAAAACGAGGAACAAACGCTTCTCTGATTGATCAAAAAGGTGATTTGTGGCGAGTGAGCATTCAAAGTTTTGCCACAAAAAAAGAGGCCGTAGTTGCTTTGGCCTCTTTTCGTGATGAAATTCCTGGAGCTTGGGTGCTTCACAAGTAGTTTTTCAAAAGATGGCTATTAGCCTTCTTTCTTAAACTGCGCAATCCCTTTTCTCTAATTTGTCTTATTCTTTCTCTCGTTAATCCGAGGTTGTTTGCAATTTCTTCAAGCGTCATTGGTGTCATGCCATTCAACCCAAAAGATAAACGCAATACGTCTGCTTCGCGCTCTTTGAGGTTTACAAGTACACGCTCAATATCTTTTCCGAGTGATTCTCGCATTAAGTCATCGGTAGGAATGTCTGAATCAAAATTTGCCATTACACTGAGCAAACTATTGTCTTCGCCTTCCATTAATGGAGCGTCAACAGAAACTTGTTTTTGAGCATAAATAAATAGATTGCCAATGCTGTCAGAATTGCTTTCAAGTACTTCGCCAATTTCTTCATTTGAAGGAGCTCTTTCATATTCTTGCTCAAGTCTAGAAAAAGCTTGCGATACTTTTTGAATAGCGCTCACCTTGTTAAGCGGCAATCTTACCACACGAGAATTTTCGGCAATAGCCTGCATAATGCTTTGCCTAATCCACCATACGGCATAAGAAATGAATTTAAAACCTTTGGTTTCGTCAAATCTTTTTGCTGCGATGATCAAACCAATATTGCCTTCGGCAATAAGGTCTTCTAAAGTAAGTCCGTGTCCTTGATATTGTTTGGCAACCGAAATCACAAAGCGTAAGTTAGCACTTACCATTTTGTTTAAGGCTCTTTCGTTGCCGTTTTTAATTTCTTTGGCAAGTTTTACTTCTTCCTCAGCGTTGATCATGTCTTCTTTAGAAACATCGCTAAGGTATTTGTCAATAGACTTGCTATCTCTGTTGGTTAACTGTTTGGTAATTTTAAGCTGACGCATAGCTTGTAGGTTAGTTTTAGCGTTTTAGGGAGGGTCAAATTAGCAAAATATTGCTAATTAACAATCTCATATTCAAAACTTTCATTCTGAACAGCAAACCAACGTTAGTAAAATCAAGAATGCGTTATGGCGATATTATGAAACTAATACGCTATTGTTGGGTTTAACCGCGCCACTTGTCTAAAAGGTTATTGAGCGTAGCCGCTTCTTCTTCCGAAATATTATGGAGTTGTTTTTCCCAACCTTCCATTTCAATAGCAATTTGGTCAAGCAAATCGAGGCCTTTTTGAGTGATTTTGACGTCAACTTGTCTGCGATCTTGCTTACTGGTTTTTCGTGTAACCAAGTCTTTGTCTTTCAGTTTGTCAATGATTCGGCTAACGTTGCTCATCTTGTCAATCATCCTGTCTTTGAGCAGGTTTACTGAAGCACATTCAGGATATTGGCCTTTTAAAATCCTGAGTGAATTGTATTGTTGAGGGGTGATGCTGTAATTCTTGAAGATTTGACTTTGAAGACCGTTTAACCAGCTACCAGTAAATAGTATGTTGATAAGCAATTTGTTATACTCTGTTTTGAAGTGCCCTTGCTTAATTTCTTCGCCAATTGATGCCATACTTGGGGTAATAAAAACCACAAATATATGTCATCACATTAGATGTTGGTGTATTAAAAAGGTTTGATTCAGTCTTTTCTGAGTCGTTTGTAGATTCTTATTCCGATCATTAATACTATTCCTACCAAGAAGAAACCAAGTGTTCCATAAATCCAATTGAGTGTGCCTTTCAAAATCACTACAAACACAATGGCTACAAGCCAAAGAGTTGCTATTTCATTCCAAATGCGCAGTTGAGTGCTGTTCCAAGAAATAATATCGTTTTGAAGGCGCTTGTAGATTATGTGTGTAATGATATGATACACCCAAAGTAAAGTGGTTAATGCCAACTTAACCATCATCCAAGGTTGATTCCAATAATCAAATTCATACACCATCCAATAACCAAAAACGGTAGCCAGAATGGCGGCAGGCCAAGTAATGATGGTCCAAAGTCTATTCGCCATTATTTTCAGCTGACTTTGAACAGCTTTTTTCTCGGCAGCTGGTTTTACTTCAGCTTCTGTGTGATAGATAAATAGACGAATAATATAGAGTAGACCAGCAAACCAAGACACCACAAAAATGATGTGCAACGCCTTTATGTACAAAATTCCCATCGGGCCGAAGTTAAGCTACAGCAATGAGATTCTACCTTTGCGCAAAATTTTAAGTCTTGAAAGATCAAAAGCCCGCTTCTGCTTCCGTAGCAATTGCAACGCACATTGTTTTACCTGATGATACAAACACGCTTGGCAACCTAATGGGCGGCAGGCTCATGTACTGGATGGATGTGATTTCTGCAGTATCGGCTCAAAGGCATTGTGGTAGAGTAGTAGTCACTGCTTCGGTCAACAATATTTCGTTTAATCAACCTATAAAACTGGGCGAAGTTGTGACCTTAAATGCTGGCGTAACTCGATCATTCAACTCAAGCATGGAAGTGTTTATTGAAGTTTGGGTAGAAAATCATAGAACAGGCAAGAAGTCAAAATGCAATGAAGCTATTTTCACTTTTGTGGCAGTAGATCAAATGGGAAATACCATTAATGTGCCCGAACTTATACCCGAGACAGATGTTGAAAAGCAACGCTACGATGCTGCTTTAAGACGCAAGCAATTGAGCTTGATTTTGGCTGGAAGAATGAAGCCATCAGACGCAACAGAATTGAAAGCAATATTTGAAGATTTAGCCGAATAAGAAACCAAAAATGTCAATAACACGCGAACAAGTATTGGATGCGCTCTCTCATGTGATTGAGCCCGAATTGAAGAAAGATGTAGTGGCTTTAGGCCTTGTTTCTAATATAAAAATTGAAGGTAACACCGTTGCTTTTCAGGTGAAAGCAAGTAATCCTGCAATGCACTATCGAAAACGGATTGAAGAAGCTTGCATACATCAATTGCGCAGGTTTTTGGGTGACGATGTTGCCATTTTACCAGAAGTAACTTCGTTGCCAAGCAATGTTGATCGAGACCCAGGTCAGCGTAAAATTTTACCACAAGTAAAGAAAATCATAGCCGTTGCCTCAGGTAAAGGTGGTGTTGGAAAAAGCACCATTACCGCGAATCTGGCTGCTGGATTGGCTAAGCGTGGTTACAAAGTTGGCTTAGTTGATGCAGACATTTATGGTCCTTCTATGCCATTGATGTTTGATGTGGTAAATGAAAAACCTTCTGTTTCTGGTGAAGGCGAAGACAACAAAATGATGCCTGTTGAAAGCTACGGAGTTAAAATGTTGTCCATTGGCTTTTTTGCGGAAGCAAACCAGGCTATAGTATGGCGCGGACCAATGGCAAGCAAGGCGCTTACGCAAATGTTTACCGATGTACATTGGGGCGAATTAGATTATATGTTCATTGATCTGCCGCCTGGCACGGGCGATATTCACCTTTCGCTAGTAGGTCAAATTCCGCTTGACGGAGTGGTAATCGTTTCTACTCCACAAGATGTGGCGCTTGCTGATGCGAGAAAAGGAATAGGCATGTTTAAGCTAGACAGCATCAACGTAAAAGTGCTTGGCTTGGTAGAAAACATGAGCTGGTTTACACCGGCAGAATTGCCTGAAAACAAGTATTACATTTTTGGAAAAGATGGCGCAAAGCAGCTGGCTGAAGAACTTAATGTGAGTTTGTTAGGTCAAATTCCGTTGGTGCAAAGCATAAGAGAAGCAGGAGATGTAGGCCGTCCGGCCGTGCTGCAAAGTAATACACTACAAAGCATTGCACTTAATGAGATGATTGACAACTTGCTTAAAACGCTCTAAAACCAACTATAGTAGTTACTTTTGAAATCTAGTTGATTGATTATGAGTGAAGAATTGTTGAAGAAAGTGTGCGATGCGCTCGATGAAATCAGACCATTTTTAAATGAAGATGGTGGCGACCTTAGCATTGTAGAAATTACAGATGATCTTATCCTGAAAATTGAATTTACTGGTGCGTGTAGTTCATGTTCTATGAACAACATGACTTTTAAAAATGGAGTTGAAGATGCGATAAAACGTCTGGTGCCAGAGATTAAAGGAGTGGTTCCTGTAAATTTTGCGCTGCACTCAGCTTAAGAAACTGGAATTTTTCAGCATACCCAACCCCGAGCCCTAAGCGTGCGTGTAGCTAGCCAGAAAAGCATTTTATGCTGGACTTAGAAACGAGGGCGAAAATTTCGAAACATGCACTTTTGCTAGCGATAGCAACGCTTTCACACTTTAAAGCGTAAATACAGCATGAACATTGACCCCAAACTATTGGCCCGTTGCCAGAAAAACGACCGCAAAGCTCACAACGAGCTTTATAAGTCGTGCTTCGGCTATTTGATGGCCATTTGTTTGAGGTATGAAACCAATCGTGAGGATGCAGAAATTCTGCTCAATCATGGGTTTTTAAAAATCGTAACCCAACTAGACAAGTACAAGTCTGATGTGCCTTTCAAATCCTGGATTGGCCGGGTAATGGTGAATACGATCATTGATTTATTTAGAAGAGATAAGAAACGCAGAGAGAACATGTCTGACGTTGATCTGGCTGAGATTAACGATACATCTAATGTAGATTTTAATGAAGCCGCTCAAGAATTGGAAGCTGAAGAATTAGAGAAAATGATTCAAAAGCTGCCAGACATGAGTAGAAAGGTTTTTAACCTCTTCGCGATAGAAGGATATAGCCACAAGGAAATATCTGACATGCTTGAAATAAGTGATGGAACCAGCAAATGGCATGTGTCTTTTGCGCGGAAGACGCTTCAAGAAATGATCAAACGAACCATGAAAAATATGATGACACTGACATTGTAATAATGGCGAACGATAACAACTTAGATCAATTATTTAAGCAGAAGCTTGCTGGAAGAGAAGCCGTAGGTTATTCTGCATCGGCTTGGGCTGGAGCCGAAAAGGCGCTCGGTAGCCATTTTAGAATGTTGCTTTTTAAGAAAGTAGCATTTATCGCAATTCCA
>CAZWXC010000030.1:0-11790 GCA_964637935.1 uncultured Flavobacteriales bacterium
CCGCTGTAGTTGCCGCCATTTTACCATTTAGGAGTTGCTTACTTGCAGAAATTGTGGGCCCAATCATTTGAGTTTGTGAGCCTGCTGCGGTGGTTTGTGTAGCAGATATTGCCACTGCCACATTTGCCTTGAGCTGTGTGAGCGTAATGGTTTCTGACAAGCTGGCCACCAATGTTTGGCTTTCGCGTTGATCGTTAGTAATTGCCGCCTGCTGGTTTATCATAAGCATAATGCTTTGATTCACCTTTTCGCCTTTTATTAAGCGCATGATATTGCCACCATAAGAACTTGTTACTTGCGCATAGCGAAGCGTGTCTATGCCATCTACAATCAAACTCATAGAGGTGTTGGTGCTAAAATTGGCGTAGTTCAATCCAATGTTCCAAACTTCGTAAGGCGCATATTGAAGGTTTATCGCACCAATGGTTCGGAGGGTTTGTGTCACCTTTTCGCCATCAATATTGTTGCGTTGCAAACCACCCGAAAGCGCCAAATTCATTTTGTTTTGAAGCACACCAAAACCCAAGTTTGCCGTTAAATCTTCTAAATCGTTGTTTAAGAAAACGGCTCCTAACGATTTGTAGTCAGGATCTACTCTGCGGTAGCTCAGTTTCAAATTATACTTTTCGGGACTGTAAGTAAGGTTTAGTAAAGCTGCCTTTTTGAGCTGTGTAGAAGCATTTACATTAAATAAGCCCCCCATATTATTGAGGTAAGAATATGCCTGCTGCACATCACTTTCGATAAACGTGTTGGTAGTGAGTGCGCTCCAGCTCATTTCACCATTAACGGCTATTTGTTTTGTTATTTTTTGATCTAAGGTGAGGCCATATACTAAGTTTTGATTTGGAGTAAGACCGAGCGTATCAGACCCCACAAGTGAGGTTGGATCATCGTTTGCTCTAAAAGCGTGTACCCCTACTCTTCTGCCAGCTTTTCCAAAATTGATTTGCGCACCATAGCCCCAACGCTCAAAGGTTGGCACACCCAAAATCACTCGGTTTTCATCATAAAAAATATCTGACTTCTGAAAGCGGCCATAAACCAGCTTATAGCTGATCCAGAAGTTTTTTGGGTTGTATTCTATACCACCGCCCACAAATTGATTTCCAGCCAATGAATATTCACTAAAATTCATGTTTCGCCATCCTATATGAAAAGTATAGTCCTTGTACTTAGGACTCATACCAATTTGAGTAGGAAGCGTTGGATAGCTAGCATCTGCACCTTGTGAGTTATAGCGCGCAGAAAAAGGCATATTAATGATACCTACCTTAATGTTAAGATTGGCTTGAACCTGCCAAAAAAATGGAGCTCGCTGGCTTGGCGCGCCAAGCGAAGAATATAAAATTTGAGAATACCCGATGGAGCCATTCACCTTTATCTGCTCCTTGGCTTTGTGCACCAACGAAACAGAATCTTGAGAAGTTGCGGTTGAAAACGTGGCCACAAGAAGGCACGCTACCACAAAGCGAGGGAGAAGGGTTTGGAACACAAGTGAGGGCTTTTAGTTCTTTGGCCGAAACTAGAATAGCGCCTTACGTTGTTAATGAATGAAGTTACGAATGAACCACAATGTGTTACGAATGGATTTTCTAAGTCTGCATTAACTTAAAAAGATGCTCTCGATAGCGCCTAGAAATAGGAATTTGGCGGTTAGCAATTTCAACCTTCACGTGGTTTACAGCCGTTAAATGCTTAAGATTTACGATAAAGCTTCTATGAGTTCTGAAAAACATATCGGCCGGAAGCTTTGCTAAATAGTCTTCCATAGAACCTCTTACAGTATATTTTTTTCCCTTAATAGTAGTAACATCAATATATACGTGATCGCTTTCTAGCACCATAATGTCATCAAAATCTACCTTATAAAACTTCTCTTTATCCTTAATAAATAGCGAGTTTTTGAGTGCATTAGGTCTTTGCGCTGCCAGGGTTTCTTTCCACAAATTGTGATTATACAAGGCTATTTCAATAGAGGTTTTCAAATCTTCCTTATTGAATGGTTTTACCAAATAAGCCGAGGGGTTTAATGCTTTGGCTTTGTCTAAGGTGCCTTCATCTGAGTGCGATGTAAGAAAAATGAATGGTATACCTTGCTCTTCTCTGATGTGTTTAGCCACATCTATTCCAGATTTTTCTCCTTTGATATGAATATCTAAAATGACCAAATCGGGTTGAAATTCATTGATCATATTGATGGCTTCGTCATAGCTATCGCATACCTCGCCTACTTTATATCCTATTAATTCAAGAATGGCAACTATGTTTTCTGCAATTATGCCTTCATCTTCTACTACTCCAATTTTAAGTGCTTTATTGGCCATTATTAAGCGATTGAGGTTGTTCGATGGGTGTTTTAATTATAAAAGAAGTGCCTTCTTCTGACCCTTCAAGGGTGTATGAAGCGGCTATTTGTTTTGCAAGTCGTTTCACGATTCTTAATCCTAAAGAAGTACCATTATTTAATTGATCAAGATCTGGCATTCCCAGTCCATAGTCTCTTATTTCTAACGATAGCCAGCCGTTGGTCAAAGTGGCGTTTAAGCTCACTTGTAAAGTTCCATCTTTTCTCTTACCATACTTAAATGCATTGGTAATCACTTCATTTACAATAAGAGCAAGCGGTATGGCTGTGTCAATATCAATTTCGGCATTTACAATACTTTTGGAAATTTGTGCTGTTTTTTCTACATCAAAAACAGCCGAAATATGGTCTATGAGTACATCGAGGTAAGCGTCAAACTTAATTACTGAAAAACGATCTTGCTGATAAAGCTCTTCATGAATCAAGGCCATAGACTTAATGCGGGCTTGACTTGAAAGTAAGGCATCTTTTGAGGCCGATTCGTCTAGCCTCATTGCTTGCAAATCGAGCAAGCTCATGATCACTTGAAGATTGTTTTTTACCCTGTGATGGATTTCTTTGAGAAGAAGTTCGTTTTCCTCATTTTTATCAAGGAGTTCGGCACTTCGCTTTTCTACTAGTTTATTAGAAAAAGCCAATTTTTGTCGGCTTCTATAAACTCCAAACACCAAGCCCACAAGCAATGCAAGTGCGATAACAATGATAGTGATGGTGAGTTTTTGCTGCTCAGCCGTTTCGGCTTGTTCTAAGAGCAATTGATCTTGCGCAGCAAGTTTGGCTTCCTTTTGCCTTGTTTCAAATTTTATTTGTTGTTCGGCCAACTCGGCTTGCATGTCAGCAGAATACACCGAGTCTCTGATGATCGAATATTGATTTTGATAAAAATCGCCACTATCTGGTTTTAAGCTGTGGTATTGAGCTTTAGCCATTAAAGCATAACTATGCCTTAACTCATCAAAATTTTCTTGCTCTTTGTAAAACTGAATAGCAGGCCTTAACGCAGCTATTGCCTGTTCAAATTGGTCTAACTCAAACAAGGCAGTGGCTTTTGATTTTAGCATGAAATAATATGATATAGCCCCATCGGTTTTTATTCGTTCATCTTTAAACAAACTGTCTGCGATAAGCAAGGCGCTCTTATACTCTCCTTGATCATTATAAAACTCTGCCCAGTTAGTAAGATGCCATGCCTTTTGGCGATAATCTAGATTCACAATGAGGCTGTCTATCTGCTTTAAAGAGTATTTTACACTATCTATTAGGTTTTCTCTTTGATATAGTTTTTGATTTAAGGCATGTATGCCCAATGATGTATACACATCGGTAGCACTTTTTTGTTTATTTACCGCATTCAATGCCAATCTATTATAGCTTTTTGCACGCTGGTACAAGTTCGTTTCGAAGGATGATGCGGCTAAGTAATAGTTGCATATAGCCACAAACGAGTAGCTATTTCTTGCCATTGCTTCATCACTCATCTGCAATGCTTCCTTTTCGAGCTGCGCATACAAACCCTTAGATTGCAAAGCATTTAAGTACAATTTTGCGGCAAATTCATATACCGAAAACACTTCATCTCCCAAGTAATGTGCTAATACTTCGGGATAAAGCTCAACCGTTTCGTCAAAGCGACCAATCAAAGAAGTAATATGGCCCAATGCCAAGAGCGCTCTGATTCTATACTCTTTGTTTTTCAATGTGTCTGCTAAATGCAGCGCCTTGTTATTCCATGAAATAGCAGCATCAAATTCAAAATTGATGAAGAATGAATCTGCCTTGTAGCGATAATAATAGAGGTTGGCTTGGTCGCATGCTTGGCCACCCATAAGTGGGGCAATAAGTATCGAACAGGTGTCAAAGTCTTCGCTTCCGTTAAACTTTTGAGCAAGCCTACCTATTGCCGTTTGCCGTTCGCATCCTGACAGTTGGTGAATCACTTTTGTTAGGCTATCTATAGTATGATCAGTGCTGGCGAACACAGCAGTGTAAAGCACTAAAACAGCGCATATCAGCAGATAAACTCGATTCATAAATTGAAAGAAAAATGGAAAATCAATATTAGAACAATATTCGATCCTGTACAATAATTCAATTTTCTGATTCAAGCATCGATGATTGAAATAATGAACCGACTGTATTGAAGCTCTTTTTCAAACAACAAAACATAAAAAAAGGCCCATCGCAAGCGATGGGCCTTTCACTAAATATTAGTTGCTAATTATTGAATGATAATGCGCTGTTGGGCTACGTTACCATCAAACTCAATGCTCAAGAAGTAAACTCCTGAAGATTGGTTTAATGTGATGGTTTCACGAACTGCGCCTTGTGGTCTGATCGTTGAAACTACATTGCCTCTTAAGTCAATGATTGTAACCGTTGATTCGTTCAAGTTAAAACCGTTCGATTCGATTTGGAATTCGCCTCTTGATGGGTTAGGATAAACCTTCAATTGCAATGAAGCTGCGCTTTCTGCAATTCCTACACAATCATCTAAACTGATCATAATCGTGTCTGAACTCATACAGCCATTACTATCTGTAACTATTACACTGAATGCACCAGAGTCACTCACTTGAATAGCTTGCACTGAATCCATGTTTGACCACATATACATTGCGCCATCGTTACCTGCATTAAGCTCTATGCTTGCATTGTTACAAATGGTAGTGTCGGCTCCAAGATTTACTACTGGAAGTTCGAACAGGTGAACGATACTTTCAGAAGCGCTCTCCATACAACCTAGGCTGTCTGTTACATTCACTGAATACGATCCTTCTACCAAGTCTGAAATAGCCGATGTAGTTTCTGAAGTGTTCCACTCAAAAGAATAAACTCCCCAACCTCCGTTTGCTGTGGCTTCTAGAGCTCCCGTTGAATCTCCGTTACAAACTATTTCAGATATTCTATTTAAAGAAGCAGAAAGAGCCATTTGTGGACCATCTACTAAGATGCTATCCATAATCATACAGCCATTAGCGTCTGTTGCCATCACCATATGTGTCATAGCGCTCAAGCTTGAAGCCATAGCGGCTGTATCACCGCTTGACCAGTTGTAGGCATAGGGCGAAACACCGCCAGAAACCATTGCAGAAGCAGATCCTGTAGATTCACCAAAACATGCTACCGCTGCATCCATTGTCATGGAAATAGTAAGGGCAGAAGGTTCTGTAGTAGTATCAGAAACTGAAACCATACAGTTGTTTGCATCAATTACCATTACCGTATAAACACCTGCAGACAAGCCTGTGATTGAAGCAGTAGTTGATGCGTTGTTCCAAGTATAATTATACGGTGCAGTTCCACCAGAAGCCACTACAGTAAGACCCGCGTTTGCACCTGCATAGCAAGAAACATTGCTGTCTGCATTGATCAATGCCATCAAAGCCATTGGTTCAGAAACCAAATTGTTGGCTGTTGAAGTACAACCATTTGCATCCGTTACAATTACAGTATAAGTTCCTACTGATAAGCCTGTGATTGAAGCCGTTGTGGCAGAGAATGAGCCTGTTGAACTACTCCAAGCGTAATCGTAAGGAGCTGTTCCGCCAGATGCGGTTGCACTTGCGCCACCGTTCATACCTCCGTTACATGTAACGTTGCTGTCAGTAACTACTGAAGATACTAGCAAAGTTGGTTCTGATACTGAAGCTGAAGCAGCACTAGTACAGCCGTTTGCATCTGTAGTGGTAACAGTGTAGGTTCCTGCGCCAAAATTCACAACAGAAGCTGATGTAGCTCCGCTGCTCCAGGCAAAAGAATAAGGCATTGTTCCACCAGCGGCAGAAGCTGTTGCACCTCCGTTAGTTCCTCCATTACAAGACACATTATTGTCAACGATTGCTGATGAAGTAAGTACGTTTGGTTCAGAAATAGTAACCACTGCCGAACTTGAACAACCGTTGTTGTCATTTACAATTACAGTATATGTTTCTGCGGTCAAGCCTGTGATTGCATCCGTTGTGGCAAGCACCGATCCAGTAGATGAAATCCAAGCATAAGTATATGGCAGAGTTCCGTCTGTAGCTGTTGCCATTGCACTACCGTTTGACCCACCATTACAAGAAACATTCACTGTTGAAGAAATATTAGCCATCAAATTCATTGGCTCTGTGATATTCACACTATCAGCATTTGTGCAACCATTAGCATCTGTAACTGTCACAAAATAGCTTCCTGCTGACAATCCTGTGATAGAAGCTGTTGCAGCTGTTACATTGCTCCAAGCATATGCGTATGGTGCGGTACCGCCAGTTACGGTAGTTGTAGCTCCACCATTTGAAAGACCGCTACAAGTAACATTGCTATCAACTATTGATGTCAACATTATAGCCGCTGGCTCCATTACTGTACTTGAAGAAGAAGTTGTACATCCATTCATGTCTGTAATGGTTACTGTGTAAGTACCAGCCAACAAACCTGTAATAGAAGCAGTTGCAGCTGCGTTGCTCCAAGTGTAAGCATAAGGGGCAGAACCTCCAGCGGCAGAAGCTGTTGCTCCTCCATTTGCCTCAGCGTTACAACTTACATTGCTGTCAATTGCAATACTTGAAGCCAAAACTGTTGGCTCAGTAACAGTATTCATTGAAGTAGTAGTACAACCATTATTATCTGTAATGGTTACAGTAAACGCACCAGCAGTAATTCCAGTTATTGAAGCAGTAGTTTCACCAATATTCCAATCATAAGAATATGGCGAGGTACCGCCCATTGCGCTTGCCGAAGCTCCACCTGTTGAACCACCATTGCAAAGTACATTGCTATCGATGGCAACAGCAGATGTTAAGACTGTTGGCTGCGTAACCGTTGCATTTGCAGTAGATACACATCCATTTGCATCTGTTGCAGTTACGGTATATGCTCCAGCAGCTAAAGCTGAAGCTGAATCACCTGTAGCGGCATTGCTCCATAAGTAAGTGTATGGTGCTACTCCGCCTGATGTGGTAGCTACAACTGACCCATTAGATCCAGCATTACATGACACATTGGTTTGTGTTGAAATGGTTGCCACTACCAAAGTTGATTGTGTAATGGTTGCATCTGCTGTTGAAGTACAACCATTAGCATCTGTTGCAGTTACTGCGTAGGTTCCTGCTGCCAAACCTGAAGCCGTTTCGCCTGTTGCTGCGTTGCTCCATAAGTAAGTGTAAGGAGCTATTCCGCCTGTTGTAGTTGCGGTGATAGATCCTGTTGAACCACCGTTACAAGCTACATTAGTTTGAGCTGAAATAGATGCTATGACTAAAGAAGGTTCTGTAATCGTTGCTGACGCAGTTGATGTACATCCGTTTGCATCGGTTGCAGTTATTGTATATATGCCTGCAGCCAAACCAGTTGCTGTTGCTCCGGTTGTTGCATTGCTCCATAAATAAGTATATGGCATAGTACCACCAGTTGCTACAGCAGTTATAGAACCTGAAGAACCGCTATTACAAGCTACATTGGTTTGAGCTGAAATAGAAGCATTAAGAATAGCAGGTTGTGTAACACTCATTTCTGGTGCTGAAGTACAGCCATTTGCATCTGTAACAGTTACAGTATAGCTTCCTGCTGTCAATCCAGAAACTGAACTTGTTGTTGCTCCTGTATTCCATACATAATCATATGGAGCTGTTCCGCCAGATACTGTAGTTGAAGCACTTCCGTCACTTCCACCGTTGCATGATACGCTGTTGGTCATAGAACCACTAGCTACAAGTGGTGTAGGCTCAGTAATGGTTGCGCTTGAAGTAGAGGTACAGCCATTTGCATCTGTTGCAGTTACAGTATAGTTACCAGCTGCCAAGCCAGTGATAGTGGCAGTGTTGCCGCCATTACTCCAAACATAGTTATATGGAGCTGTGCCGCCTGTTGTGCTGGCAGTTGCAGCACCGGTTGACTCTCCATTACAAGCTACATTGGTTTGAGATGTTATTGCGGTTGATGCTGTTACAGGTTGAGTAATGGTCACGCTTACGCTTGATGTACAATTATTTGCATCGGTTGCTGTTACCGTGTATATTCCTGCAACCAAACCAGTTGCTGTTGCTCCCGTTGTTGCATTACTCCATAAATAGGTAGAGGTTCCTGTGCCGCCTGTTGTGCTTACTGTGGCTGAACCATTCGCACCACCATTACATGTAACATTCAATTGTGACGCAATTGATGCTGACAATGCAGTTGGCTCAGTGATCGTTGATGTTGCTGTTGATATACATCCGTTTGCATCAGTTGCAGTTACTGTATATGTGCCTGCAGCCAAGCCAGTTGCTGTAGCTCCTGTTGCTGAGTTACTCCATATATAAGTCTTCGTTCCTGTGCCGCCTGTAGATGCAGCAGTTGCTGCACCATTAGCGCCACCATTACACGAAACATTCACTTGTGATGATATAGAGGCAGACACTGCGGCTGGCTGCGTCATCGCTTTTGATGAAGTTTGAGTACAGCCATTTGCGTCTGTTATTGTTACTGTATACGTACCTACTGCAAGACCTATCGCTGAAGCACTTGTATTTGCATTGCTCCAAGCATAAGCGTATGGTGACACACCACCTGATGGCACTGCTGTCAATGTTCCGTTAGCTAGCCCATTACATGAAACACTCACTCTTGTTAATGAAGGAATCACAATAGCACTTGGCTGTGTAATAGTTGCACTTGAAGTAGAGGTACAGCCATTTGCATCTGTTGCAGTTACACTATAGTTACCAGCTGCCAAGCCAGTGATAGTGGCAGTGTTGCCGCCATTACTCCAAACATAGTTATATGGAGCTGTGCCGCCTGTTGTGCTGGCAGTTGCAGCACCGGTTGACTCTCCATTACAAGCTACATTGGTTTGTGCAGTTATGGTAGTTGAAGCTCCTAGTGGTTGCGCAATCACCACTGATGATGAGTCTGTACAACCATTTGCATCTGTTACTGTAACAGAATAAGTTCCTGCTGAAGCACCTTCAACTGAATAAGTTGTGTTGCCATTATTCCAAGAATAAAGATAAGAACCTGCCCCGCCAGTAGCTGAAGCAGATATTTCACCGCTTGAACCACCATTACACAATACGTTCGCAATCAATGCAGCACTTGAAACTAGCGCTGTAGGTTGGGTGATCGTTGCTGACGCAGTTGACGTACATCCATTGGCGTCTGTTGCGGTTACTGTATAGGTTCCTGCTGACAAGCCGGTTGCAGTTGCACCCGTTGCAGCATTACTCCACGTATATGCATAAGGCATTGTGCCACCCACAGATGTGGCAGTGATTGAACCTGTATTACCACCATTACAAGCTACATTGGTTTGGGCTGAAATAGAAGCATTAAGAATAGCAGGTTGTGTAACACTCATTTCTGGTGACGAAGTACAGCCATTTGCATCCGTTACGGTAACAGAATAGGTTCCTGCCGACAATCCAGTAATCGAACTTGTTATGGCTCCAGTGTTCCAAACATAATTATATGGTGCTGTTCCGCCCATTACTGTAGAAGAAGCACTGCCGTCACTTGCACCGTTGCACGATACGCTGTTGGCCATAGAACCACTTGCCGAAAGCGCTGTAGGTTCAGAAATAATAACCGATGCTGAATCTGTACAACCATTGTTATCAGAAATAGTCACTGAATATGTTCCAGCAGTAACTCCTGTAATAGATGCAGTAGTTGCACCATTGCTCCAACTATACGTATAGGTTGGTGTGCCTCCAGCTGCCATAGCTGTTGCGCCTCCGTTTGCGCCTCCAAAACAAAGCACATCTGTATCTAGCATGGAAGAAGCAACTATAGTTGTTGGCTCCGAGACTGAGTCTGAGGCACTATTAACGCAACCATTCGCATCAGTCACTGTAAGTGAATAGACACCTGCTGGTGCATTTAATAGGTTTGCTAATGTGTCTCCGTTGCTCCATGCGTAAGCATATGCACCTGTTCCACCAGTTACTGCTGTAGAAATTGACCCTGTGTTAGAGCCATTGCAAATGGAGTTAGTTACCGAAGTTGGAATATCGATTGGTTGCGGACCTACAACATAAGTAGCCACAGCATTTGAGCCATTGGCATCAGTAATGGTAACATCATAGGTGCCTGCGCTCAATCCAGAAATAGTTGACTTACCAGGAAGTTCAATGAGCTGACCAGCTGAAGTGTTATAATTAATATCATCCCAAAAACCAGTTGAATAAAACTGCATATAGTCTTGGTTTCCGGCTCCGCCATTGTTTGGTTCGCCCGAATTCCAATTAGTGTATATAAAAGGTTCGCCTGAATCCCAAATAAAAGTACCTTCTACATCTCTGTCAGTGGCGCCAAGCATGTCGCCATTTAAAGCTCCATGGCTTACTAACCAAGCGTTTTCTGTAGCATTATTGATAGATGTTAAATACCCAAAATTAGCCGCAGCAAAAGAAGATGCCGCATCAAAACTCACAAATGGAGTTGTAGATCTATAGTAGCTATGTTCATCTATGTGGCCTAATAATGACAAGCCGCTGATTGCAAAACCCGAAGTTGTTGTCTCGCCAGTACTCCACTCAAAAGTGTAAGGTGCATCTCCACCAGACACTTGAACACTCAATACAGCCATAGAATCTTCTGGACAGTTGTTTGAAACCAATTCGGTAAAATCACCAGACAATAAATTCCAGTTAATTACTTTTCCTTTTTCAGACGGTGATAAGAAGCTTGTAAAATCTGCAGGCCAGTTGTCTTCATTCATTAGCAACTGCAAAGCAGCGTATGCCTGATCAGGTCTGTTAAACGTATTGTCATCAATATCACCAACACCGGCAAGCACCAAAAAAATCTGTGTTGAATTGGCTGGAATAGTTACACCATTTACATTGAATTGTTGATTATCACTGTTGTTTGTAAAAGGAAGACTTCTTGATGTTCCTAGTTGATGTAGCTCTTCATTTCCATACAAAAATGAAATTATAGGATCACTTCCATTGGTAGTAGGTGATGTATTGTCCGAACTCACAGAGTAATAAGTAGGTCCATTCGCATCTACATAATGCCAACGAGTACTACCATCAGAACCTAAGTTTCCGCTTATGTTTAGGTTATAAGTTCCAGCTGTTGATCCCGTATTCACAATAACAATCTTCTTAAAACCCATTCCATAAGTACTGGAATAATGAAATGTTGCGCTATTGCTAATTGACCCTGACACAACAGAAACCGTATGGTTAACCGCACCGTCATAACCATCACCATGGGTGGTGCCTCCTCTGTTAAGAGTAACTTCGCTAATACTTGACGTACCATTAAAGGTCCAAGTAACGTCTCCGGCTGCGGTGGTCACCGTTTGGGCACTCACATACTGAAAGCCAAGGACCAACGACAATACTGTCATTAACACTGGTTTCCAGAGCCAGGATTTAAACATTAAATAATTGTAAGGTGTCTTCATAACTTGATTTCTATTCAGGGAAGTTGGGACAACCCTAGATTCGACTTTG
>CAZWXC010000031.1:0-11759 GCA_964637935.1 uncultured Flavobacteriales bacterium
GATGCAAAGTGTGGCCTGCAGTAATGTAAAACAAGGCTTCTACTTGCACTTGTTTGCCGCTGGCGGTTGCCGTTTTTTGAAGCTGCACATGGCTCAACGACTTCAATAAAAACTTTGTAGATGAACGAATATTCTTGAAATAGTCAAGCATTTCTGCTCCCGAAAAATTTGAAATGTGTGAGGCATCCACATAATCGTTTTCTTCAAAACCTGGCAAAATTTGGCTAGTTCCTTCTTTTGCAATTGTAAGTGCTCGGTAATTGAAAATGATTTCCGTTTCTATTGTGTGATGAATAGCTTCTTTGATGGTCCATTTGCCTGGTGCGTAGCGGTATTCAAATTCACTTTCGCTCAATGACTCAGTCATATCTACCAAGAACGAAGCCGAATGATCAAGCGCTTCAAGCAAATTATCGGTTTGCAAATGATTTAAATACGTATCAAAATATGGCGCTCTAATGAGTCGCTGAAGCGAAGGAATCATGGTTTTTAGCTTTGAGCGAATATGCATAAAAAAAGAAAGGTGACCGAAGCCACCTTTACCTTAAACCATCAAACGAATAAAAATTTTAAACCACTAACACTAGCGTTTACTTCATTCAATTTGATTTGGTTACAATATGATTCAATTAAAAATTGATTTTTCGATCAGCAGGGTATTTTACCGTATACCTGAAGCCATTTTTTCGACTTTCTCCAGCTCCAATTTTTTCAATCCATTTTAGCATTCCGGTTTCTAGTGTCAACGCTCCGGTTTCGTTTTCATCTAAATCAACCGTGATTTCTTTGTTAGAAGAAACTGGAATTTGATCAACAATGGTCAGCGTAATTGGTCCACTTTTCGTGTTTTTCACACTGATTTGTACCCCAATGGTTTCTTTCAAACTATTACCAATTTTCTTGGTTTCGCACAATTCTTTCACTTTTTCGCGCTTCACCACAATGCTTTGATCGCGGCCCAAAGAAAGGTCTAGCGTATCGCCAAAAATGTTTGGATCAATAAAAGCTTGACCTACATAAGTGTTTGCGAAAAAAAGATTGGCTTGTCCTGGCAGCAAATCATATTTCTCAAAACCTGCTACACGTGCCAACAAAAATGCTGTTGGGTCAATTTTGGGCGCTGCATAATATTCATAATCTGCATTAAGCGTAAACACATCAACGCCAATTACTTGTGGCTTATTATTACTTGGAATATCGTATCGAGTTTTGATTTCGAAACGCGTAGCCGCTTTATTCATGGCGTAATCAACTGTGCTAATCGAAACATCGTCTGATTCCATCATATCCATACTTACACGACCATCTCTCATGACTCCAGCAGATAGTGGCAATGCTTTATTTGACATTTCATAACCATCCACAACGGGCGCGCCCATTACAAAATTCAATCGCCAAGGATCAAGTACCGGCTTGTCGCTGCCAAGCAGCGGATTGGCATTGGTGAGCGTGAGCGTTACATCACTCCAATCGATACCAGAATTTTGAAACACTTTGGCGTTGTAAGAAACCTGCAACGGCTGATTCACTTCTGTAACTGTGATGCTGTAGCTTGGCACCCAACCCGCATTCCGCACCATGTAGCTCAGCGTAAACGTAGCATTTACATTTCCGGTAGCTAATATTTCTACCAAAACTTCGCCCGTAGCGCGGTTCAGTTTCGCATTAAACTCGTTCAATTGTCTGCGTAAGCGCGAAATGTTTTCGTTCAAGCGCTTTTGCTTGCTCTGAAGTTCCATCTCTTTTAGCATGATATCTGCCAAGCGATCGCGGTAAAAATCACTCAAATCTTCCAAGTCTTCAATCACGAACTCACCTTCGCCCCAACCCACATTTTGGTTGGCCAGCACCATGTTTCGCTCTTGACTGTAAACGCCAAGCATGTTTTGATTAAACTGAAGATCAAATTCATACCGGCTCAAAGAATCTTGCAAACGAACCACCTCTTTTGGTTTTTCACTTTCTTGAAGAAAATTGGTGCGGGTAGTAACTCCCAACACATTTACACCATTGCTTGCCGAAACACTAATGCTTGAAGGATCAAGCTCAGAAGCGAGTCCGCTAAACGTAAGTGTTTGCCTTCCGGCAGATAAAAACTTGGCTGCAGTGCGCTCTATTTGTGCCCCGCGCGGAAACACGGTTACGTTATTGATTTTAGATTTTACTTCCGTAGAAGTTTGCGCCCAAGTCAAAGCTGGAACAACAAACAAAACAAGCAATGGTAATTTCTTCATAGTGTTGGTTCTTAACGTATAAAAAAGACGATTAATCGTCACTTCCGCCCATAAATGACAGCACAAAATAGAGCAATTGGCTCACGGCTGCCAAGGTGGCTACTAGGTAGGTACGAGCGGCCCATTTCAAGGCATCAGCGGCTTTGTCATATTCGCTGCCTCGCGCTGTGCCGCTATCATTAAGCCAAGCCAAAGCTCGGTTAGATGCATCATATTCTACTGGCAAAGTCACCAAACTGAATAAGGTGATGACTGCCTGCGCCACTATGATAAGCAAGAACAATGTTTGACCAAAACCCATTGCAAACACACCCACAAAACCCAAAATGAAGATCACATTCATCAACTTTGAGCTAATGCTAACGATGGGCACCATGGCCGATCTAAATTGGAGCATTGAATATGCTGTGGCATGCTGAAGCGCGTGCCCTGTTTCGTGCGCAGCTACTGCTGCAGCTGATACTGAGCGACCAGAATAAACTTCTCGACTCAGGTTTATGGTTTTGTTTTCAGGATTGTAATGATCTGTCAATTCTCCCTCTACGGAAGTAATTTTCACATCGTAAATGCGATTGTCATTAAGCATTTTTTGCGCGATTTCAGCGCCCGACAATCCGCTGCTGGTAGGTACTTCAGAGTATTCTCTGAATTTTGATTTGAGTCTAGAACTCACCGCCATTCCAATCAATGTAAAAGCGATGATGATTATTAAATACATAGTTTGTTGTGTTATTATTTGCTGCTCAAATATCAATCAACGTGCCTTTGGTTTCACAGGCAATTCGTTAAGAAATATTGTCAGGTTTTTATTTCAAACTCGCAATAGATGCAGTCAACATTCAATTTCCACAAGGCAAACTCTACTTTTAATTTTAACTACTCATTTTCAAACCTTTAAAGCTTAAGGTAAAAGCAAGTCTGAAATCGAACACTGACGTAAAGTGTGCAGAAGAGCTTAATGAACGTTCTTGACATGAAATTTAAAAGCACCAAAAAAGCATCATTTTTTTATCTTAATTGAAATTTGGAACACCTTTTTTTGAAACCCAAAACATAAATATGGGTTGGGATGGCAGCATCCAAAACACAGGCGAAGCCGCCTCAGAAGGCACATACTTTTTTGTGTTTGAATATTGCAAGCACGATGGCACCGAAGGCACTAGCCAAGGCACGGTAACGTTGGTAAGAGACTGACTTTGCATTTTATTAGCAACTACTATAAAACAATCGTTCGCCAATGGCTGTTTACCTTCACAGAAATGTAAACCATGGCAATAAAAAACGATCACTCGCTGCAAACTGCTCTTATCAAAGCGTATAAGAACTACACCTTAAAAAAAGGGAAAACTCCAAAAACCATAGAGAAATTGACGGCCTTTGCGGGCAAAGATTTCAGCGACTTTAAAAGTGCTTTCAAAACCATGGAAGAACTTGAGCTGGCCTTGGTTTTGCGCTATTTCAAAAAGATAAATGCTACGCTTAGCGCTGACGAAAACGTGAAAAAACTTTCGCGCAAAGAATTGCATTTGGCCATGCTTTATATGCTGGTAGAAAAGGTAGAAAAAGACCAGATTTTCTTGGAAGTTTTCATTCATCAAAAAAGAAAAGATCCAGGTTTTATTGCCAAACTAAACATGCTTTTGAGCAGACAAGAATACCTGATTTTTAAAACCAGCGGCAAGCTGACAGAGATGCTTGAAAACGTGAAGGTAAATCCGAAAAAAACGGCCATTATAAATCATGCAATGAGTGTGATTCTGTTTTACCTGAACGATGTGAGCGAAGAATGCCAAGACACGGACGCATTCATTGAAAAAACAACAGATTTACTTTTCAAACTGAGCGATACCAGCACACTCAGCAGCATTTTTGATCTGGGAAAATTTCTTTACCAAAGAAAAAAAACCGGTTTTAACTGGGAATAATCATGGCGAAAAAAGACCAAGATACAATTGCTAGTACCAAACTAGCACGTGCGGGTAAATTGATGAATGCAGGCGCAAAAGTTGGTGTCAATTACATGAAGTATTACGCCAAATCTTTGAGCAACAAAAGCGCTGCAAAAGATCAACTAGAAGAAGACAACGCGCAAGATATTTATAACGCTTTTAGCGAATTGAAAGGCGGCCCACTTAAGTTGGCTCAAATGCTAAGCATGGGCGATCAATTGTTGCCAAAAGCCTACACAAAGCAATTTGCGCAAGCACAAAACAAGGTGACGCCTCTCTCCTACCCGTTGATTAGAAAAACCTTTTTTAAAGCTGTAGGTAAATTCCCAGAAGAAGTGTTTGACACGTTCAGTAATGAAGCCGTGAATGCAGCATCTATTGGCCAAGTGCACAAAGGCACCATTGGCGATAAAACCTATGCCATCAAGCTGCAATATCCTGGTGTGGCAGATAGTTTGCTGAGCGACATAAAAATGATAACGCCTGTAGCTACAAGGGTTTTAGGATTTACTAAAGACGAAATAGGTCCTTACCTTGACGAGGTGCAATCTAAGCTACTAGAAGAAACCGATTATAAGTTGGAGTTAGAAAGCTCACTCAAAATCACCGAAGCCTGCAAAGATTTACCCGGCATTGTATTCCCAACGTTCGAAAAGAAACTGTCTGGCAAACGCGTGCTCACCATGTCTTGGATTGATGGTTTGAGCTTGAGTGACTGGATGAAAACCAACCCAACGCAGGCGCAGCGCAACCAAATAGGCCAATGCCTGTGGGATTTTTATCACTACCAAATTCACGTAGTTAGAATAATGCATGCCGATCCACATCCGGGAAATTTCTTAATCACTGATGATGGCAAACTTGGTGTGATCGATTTTGGCTGCGTAAAAGAAATTCCAACCGATTTTTACGAATCATACATTAAGCTGATACAATATGGTGAGCAGCACGACCATCCCGAATTTATAACGGCATTGGTAGAGCTGGATTTGTATGACCCGAAAGACGAAAAGAAAAAGCGCGAATTGCTGCTCAACACCTTTAGCCAAATGTTTGGCTTAGTGGGCAAACCAATGTTTAGCGAGCAATTTGATTTTGGTGATGATGGCTTTTTCAAAACCATCTATGAGCAAGGCGAAGCCCTTTCGCGCAACAGCGAATTAAGAGGAATGTCGGCCAGAGGTTCTAATCATTTCATTTACTTCAACCGCACGTATTTTGGCCTTTACCAGCTGCTAAACCAAATAAAAGCAGTAGTAAACACAGGCGACTACATCAAAAACATGCTGACTTACAAAAAGAGCGCTTAAGCAAAGTGTGCGCTCAAATCATTTGATGGACTTCACTTGCTTGAAGTTCAAACAGAAAGGTGTGTCCAATAAAAGCTGAACATCGATGTGTTTCATGAGTTGAATGAAGAAAACGAGAAACCCAAAATTGACATGTGGGCTCATGATAGCCCTATGATTAAAAATCTGCTTGAGCCAAGCCTTTCAATCATCGCATGGTAACCAAGCGGTTGTTTCACAACCATCACCTCCTAATGTTCTGATATTAACTATGAACAAACACTTTTCGCAGTCTTTTTTGCGTCTATTCGATTCACGTAACCCACAATTACCAACTTGAACTTTGCCTGAATGGAATACGGTTCTCTATTCACAATATTTACCTAAGCTAAGCAGGTATAGTAGCCTTAAGCGCCACGTAGCGGCTTTGCGTGTGATTTTGAGTGGAAAAATCAGCCTAAAAACATAAACTTAATCTAATAACATAAAAAATACCTATTTACACTTGAAAATGAGGGTTTTATAAATTTGTATTTCGCATATTTCTTAAAATTGGGGGTAAATCCGAAATAGATTTAGGCACAATAAAGTGTCAAAACAGCACCAAAACCAACCTGAAACCTATTGATCATTATTATTCGTTCTTAAAACAAGAGTCTACAATGCCAGCTAATTGCACTGCCAAATGCAATGAAACTATTTATAGCATGCTATTAAGTGCATGTTTCAAGAATTCCAAACTGGAAGTCATCTTTTATGACAAAAAATGATTAAGCTTGTGCTGTTAGGTAAAAGGCCTATCAACATCAACTAAAATCCAACTTCCACCAAAGTGGATGTATGCGTAATTCGCATATACAAACGTTGTGGCACATTTAAAAAGATGAGCAGTAGATTAATACTTTCAGGAATTTATGCAACTGCAAGCCTTATTACGATTGGCTTGATGATCTACTCAATCGATATAAACCGCAACGTCTATTCAAGTTTTGAGCTTGGAGAGTTCTTCTTAGAATCTCTCGTGAAGCCGACTTTAAATGCGTTGATATTAGGAATCAGCTCAATCGCATTTTTGCGACAGAAAAAACATGCCCTACACCTTTCAATCCTGGCAATTCTTTTCAACACATATCATATCACCTACAACGTCCTATTTAATGTTAGATATGAATATTACAACATGACTGAAATTGTATTGGCTGCTATAGGCTTTTATGGAATCATTTTAGTCGCGGGATTCCTGACTTGGAAATTCTACCAAGAAAGAAGAAATGAAATAAAAAACGTGCCACAACAACGGCTATAGCTAATGCTGGCTTGAAACTGAAAAATGATATTTTGCACTTTCAATAACCATCCTGCTGGCGAGAACGAAAACGTTTCCAGAATGCCGCACTAGCCATAGCCAGGAACGTTATATGCCATTTTAGTACGACACAACAAAGACAGAACTGTATGACAAAAATTATTTCAAATATTATATACTTCTTACTGTTTATCGGTTTGACAATTGCTTCATATGCAATTACATTTTTTATTGACTATTCTGCTGACTATTTTACTATAGCAAGAATGTTAATAATGGGAATTTCCTTCTTCTACTTTTACAAATTGACAAGACACTTGACCATTTTACAAAGAGCGACAGTAAAGTTTAATTCATATCCTTCTGCAAAAAATAGCGGAGCGACATTAATAGCATTTTTCCTTTTTATCATTCAATTATTAATCGTAAATCTTGGTGGTGAAAAATTAAATGACAAACTACTTAAATCGGACTACAGAGAAACCTTTGCGACAATCAAAGACTGTTACTCATCAAAAGGTAGTGAGTATTGTGTTTACAATTACACTGTTGACAATAAACACTATGAAATCAAATATCGCAACGACTTAAACAAATTAAAATTCAGTGAGTCAGACACGACAACTATAATCTATTACACAAAATTTCCTGTAATTAGCAGACTAAAAAAGCAACTTGAATGACAGGAAATCAAACTAAAATATTTTATCGTTTTGACAGTATTCCAAACTTCATGACAAGAAAAACGGCATATAACAGCACCTACAAGTCATGGCGGGTGAAGTGCGAACTTGCAAGTGTTAGCTTCGTTCTCAACGCCAGTGCAAGCCGACACATTTCGGCTTCGAATGCCGCCACGAACTTGTAGCTGCAAAACGTTGGCAGTAATTTGAACAAAAGAAAAAGTGACGAAGCCGAAATCAAATTTTAATTGGTATTTCCTTTTAGCAGGTGTTTTAATCTTGTATTTCGGTTTAAATAATAATCAATCAACCGACAAACCAAGTTTAGAGAAAATAAGAGTGGAACTATACAAAGACATTACTAATGTGAAAGGTCGAAAAAGTTCCGTTGACTATAAATTTTGGACTAATGAGTATAAAAACCAATTTAATATTCTTAACGGAAGTATTAGCAATGGGAAACACCAAGCAATTGCAGATTTAAAAGGTGGCCAAGTAATTGAATTATTCATTACCACAACAGACTTTAAAAACCTACCTGACAGTCATAAGGACATAGATGTTATTGGTATTAGTCAAAATGGGACTCCCTTAGTGACGACAAAAGAATTTTATCATAACCGTGACTTGTATAAAGCTCGACTGAAGATATTTTCTGTTTTTGTATCAATAATGTTACTATTAAACGGATTGACACATATCCAAAGTAAATGGAACTATCTAATTATTGGAGCTTTTATTGGTTTAGTGATAACTATGAAAATATTTGAAATAGGAATTTATTAAAGAAAAAACTACTGCCAACAACTAAGTTTTCGTGCGGCCTGCAAGGCCTGTCATGAATTGCGCAGCAATGGCATCAACCCAAAAAAAACAAACAGAGCCGAGGTAAAACACTGTTGCACTTGACCGGTTTCAGAGTGAGGCGCAGCGCGGTTTTAGGTGTTATGGGTTTTTCGGTGTTTGGGTGGATGCTTTTGGTGGTGTTTGCCTATTTTTTTGGTCGATCGCGGTTTTAACCAGCTTCTTCGCCATACGGTTGTTTAATGCGCTAAAGCTGTTTATCTTGGCACAATCCTGCCTACTAAAGTGTTCATTTCATGGTTATCATTTTAGTCCTCTGATTCGAATATATAAGCCAAATTTTTCAGTTAAGAATCGACTCCGTTGGAGCCGAAATACTTACATTTAAAAACCCAACGTTAACCACACATAAATGAGTAGCCTACATCTAATTTCTGTTCTGCTAATTTCAATGTTTGCAGCAATTGCTGATCAAAACAATGCGACCATAACTGGGAATTGGACATTGATCTGTTTTAGAGATTTTTCGAACGAAAAAGATGATTGTAGACCTGCAGGTTATCCAAAGGATCAACTCACGATTCAACTTGTGGATGACGGCTATTATGGGACAATTAGCGGCTTTACTACCACAAACAAGGTTTCGGGAAACTATGTGATTGATAATCAAAGGATGGAAGTGTCAAATTTTGGCGGAACTAAAATGGGTGAGCAAGACTGGGGAAGTAATCTTTGGAGTTGCTTTAATGCTTCTAGTTCCTACCAATACCAACACGATACTTTAGTAATTAAATACGATAACGACACCAAAGCTTTGCTGTTTGTTTCTGCGGAATAAAAGCGGGTGAATTCATAGCGCTTAAGGTGTGTCTGCATCAAGCATTACTAGTTTTCAATCATCACAAAGCAGCCAATCGGTTGTTTCATAATATTCGCCTGACTGAGTTCCGATCATATCAGGAAACAAACATTTTTCGCAATCCTTTACCTCTATCCATTCGCCATACGCCACACTTACCATCCTAAACTTGGCTTTTATTGTAAGAGATTCTCTATTTACAGTAGTCACCTCAGCTATGCAAGTATAGTCGCCATTTGCGCCAAGTGGTGGCTGCCACCAATGATTCAAAGAATCGGATGTAAACACCGTAATTCCATCACGTTTTATTTTATAACTCTCGCCCTCTACTCCAGTTAAATGCAATCTGAAAATATCATTCAAGCCATCAGCATTTGGAGTAATGATATTTGGGGCTTCTATCCAAACATTGTCGCGATTATAGTTTGAAGGAGTAATTGTTAGCTCGCCATCACAGCCATTATGCTTGATGTCATATTTACTGCAACTGGCCAAACAAAGCGCCATCAAAGTAATTAATATCGAAGATTTTTTCATTGTGAATCAAATCTAGGAAGAATCGAATAATACTAACGCATTTGCAATAATCTAGATAAAAAAGGCCGATTTAAAGTTGTGGAGCGATCAAGTTGATCTACCAAATCACCACTTTGCTGGAAGTATATCCAGCACTGTTTTGAACCTTAACCATGTATAAACCTTTACGCAGGCCTGCAATGGATATTTCATTTTTCCCCGAAATCAATGCTGAGCTTTTCATCAATACGCCTTCCATGTTGTACAAATTCATATGCGTATCTGCTGCCAAAATTTCTTCAGGCATTTCGATGTACAGTGCATTTGTGGCTGGATTCGGATACATTTTCCAACGATTTTGCAAGCTTGGTTTTATGAATCCTGTGGGCATCACACTATCACAAGGTTCGCCTTCTTCACGGTAATCATTCCAAATGTAAAGTGAGTCAAAAACCACGGCCTTAGCAGCATTTCTAATGATTTCGGCATCTGCGGCATCTATAGTAAAATCATAAGTAACCAAACTAGGGTCTTTTTGAAAAAGCACCGTGTAAAACGTAATAGCCGATAAATATGAACCAGCAGCCGAAGGATGGCTTTCATCTGGATCATACAAATTGATGTTTGGATGATTGTCACGGATGTATCGCCAAACATCGCCAACAGGCGAAATGAGTGCTTCATTTTGTTCTTGCATTATTCCGTATCTCAAGTCCAAAAGGCTGTCCATACCTTCATAAGTGCACGGATAAGGCCAAGCTGTGCAATTTTGGTCGTAGCCATTTTTACGCCCCCATGTTCTGTAAAACACTGTTTGCCCGCACGGACTATTCATTTTGCGCAAGCTATCAAGGATAAGCGCATAGGGAAAAGTATTGGTTTGCACAGATTCTAACGTGCGCACTGGTCGCGTGCTTTGCTCTTGAATGCTCACAAAATCCCAATTGCCTTGTGCCAACTTTGCCAATGTAGTAGCATTGGTGCTATGTTCTTCTAATGTGTATCCACCAGGTGTGCTTTGGTCATGGATAAAAAAATTGCCTGTAGACTGCGCCATGTTAGCTACAATCACAGGCATATCAAAATAATATGTGTAACTATTGCCTATAAAAAGTGCTGAAATGGTATCACCAGAAGTTGGAGTCCAAGAGCAATCTTGTGTATGTTGACCAATGTCCGAAATATCGTTTTCGGGTTTCACTTGCCATTCATTTACAGCAGATGTTGTCCAGTTGGTTGTGGGCGAACAAACATTTGGATTTCGCACCAATGTGTGATTGTAAGTAGCATCTTGCATACCAGCAACAGTCCATCCCGTTCCAGGATCTGTGGTTTCGCTTCCGATTACATCAATCAAAACAAAGGTTCCTGTCCCATCATTTTTAGCTAAGCCGATGGCATCGTTTCCACTGATATTCAAGAAAAACCATGATTGTGTGGAATCGGATGCAATAGAGATTGGATTACTTGAAACATCTGGCCGAGTGATCACATAAGTTTCGCCTGTTGGCAACATACCATGCAGCGTCAAAGGCGTCACCGCTACTCCACCGTTGTTATTCCAACCGGTTGCATTTAATGATCGCCAAAGTTGGTATTGACTCATGTCAACAGCTGCGCCCGTGCCATTATAAAGCTCGATGTAATGATTATAAAACTGTGGTGAAATGGTGTGATTGTATTCGCAGTATTCAGAGATAATGATGTCTGTAGCGTTTTGCGCAAGCGAAGCTGATGCTAAAAACAACGAGAAAACACCAGTCAATAGTTGACTTTTCATAAGATGATAATTTCTTAAAAAGGACAAAGTAAGATTAAATCTGGCGGCTCTTTAAACCAATTACACATTGTTTCGCATACCGATTTAGTTTTGAAAGATTTGGCTTGTGAAAACATCTTTTACTTAATTTTCGCGTCAAACGTTATTTTAAAATTATGCTACGATTCAACTTCTGGTCATGTGCCTTGAGCTTAATGCTTCTGATTACTATTCAAAACGGTGCTAAAGCCCAAAAGGCTGAAAAAACGTATGCGAAAGCAGAAAAACTAGCCGATCAAGGTAAAATAGAGAAAGCAGAAGAAACCCTCGAAAAACTGCTAGTTGATTATCCTAGATATG
>CAZWXC010000032.1:0-11678 GCA_964637935.1 uncultured Flavobacteriales bacterium
AAAACAGCCGCAGCGCCAATTGGATCACATTTTCCGAAGCATTTGCAAAATCGAGTTGCGCTTGCTGCAAACCAAACTGTCGGTTTTGCCATTGAATTCCTGCTTCAACAGTATCGATGGATGGTTTGTCGCCTGCGCGAACTTCAGCTTTTACAGCATTCAATCGGGTTTGAGCTAAAACGATGGCTTCCTGAAAAACAAGCACTTGATTGTATGCAAAAAACCATTGCCAATAAACTTGTCCCGCCTCTAACATCAACTGGTTCATCATAAGCTGTTGTTCGGCTTGGGTGCTTAGTGCATAAAGCTTTGCTTGTTTCAAGTCTGCCCTGCGTTGATCAATAAACAAGCCTTCGCCAATCGGAACAGAAAGACCAGCATACCAAAGTCCGGCAGCTGGGGTATTGTTTTGCGGATTCAAATATTGACCCGCATTTTGCTCAAAACCACCTTTTATATCAATTCCAAACCAAGTGGGCACTTTGAAAGTATTGTCTAAAGTTTGGTAATACGTTTTTCCATCAAAATACTTTTGATCGAGCGCCATTTCAAGCTTAGGATCAAAACCACCCCAAGCTTTGGCCACGTATGCGTCACCCATTTCGCTTTGCAACTGAGCTTGTTTTGCCATTGGGTGATGCGCTCTTACTTGGTTTAAAAAAGCTTCGAATTCGAGCACTTTTACTTCAGACTGAGCGTAAAACGCATTTGCAAAGCTGCAAAAGAGCATTAAAACGAGCCAATAAAATGGTTTTATTGTGCTATTAGTCATACTTTTTTGAAGAATTGGTTGGTTGATCGAGATCATAATAATCTGGTGGAAAGCCATTGATTTGTCGCCACAATTCATACCAAATAGGCACATCTTTTAAAAGTACCATGCTGTGTGTTCCGGCACCTACACGCAAGGCATCGGGCCAAGCATACTCACTCGTATCTGGTGCTACCATCACTCTATACAAACCATTTGGACTAATAAAATTGTCAATCGCGTAAACTTTACCGCCATAGGTTCCATAGCTCGTGTTTGGCCAACCAGAAAAAACAATTGCTGGCCAACCGTCAAATTGAATACGAACATTTTCAGCTTTATGCAACAGCGGAAGGTCAATTGGCCGAACATACATTTCAACTGCTAAATCATATTTTGCGGGCATAATGCTCACAATTTCAGCTCCTTCTTTAATGGTTTCGCCAATACCGCTTTGTAGGGCTTTGGTAATATACCCATCTTGTGGTGCAGTAATGTAGTACATGCCATTTCTTACACTGTAATTCATAAACTGATTCTGTAGTTTGGTAACCACTGCTTCAGCATCATACATACTCGACATGGCAGTGTATTTATCGCTCGAAGCCTTAGCAATATCATCTCTGTATTGAGCTTCAATACTTAGCAACTCAACCTCTGCATTGATCACTTCGTTTCGGCTAGTAAGGAGTTTGTTTTCGGCCTCAATAAATGCAGCTTCTGCCTTTTGCATGCTTACCCTTTTATTTTCTAATTCGGTCAAACTCTTTAAACCTTGATCATAGAGCGTTTGCGATCGATTAAATTGCGTTTCAGCTGTCACAAATTGATTTTCAGATGCTTGATAGTAAATACTATCGCTGGCTACTTTCAAATTGGCTTGCTTGTATTTGTTTTTAGCTTGTTCTAATTTCAGCTTACTGGTTTGCACCAATGCATCAATCTGATTGTCAAGTGCTTTAACTTTTTCCATGTAGCTATTTACAGCCATCTCTTTAGCCTTGAGTTGGTCTTCGGTGCGACCCAATAGATTAGGATCGAGATAGGCTTCTTTTACTTCGGAGATAAACAAGATTGTATCTCCTTTATTCACATAATCACCTTCTTGCACATACCATTTTTCAATTCTTCCTGCGATGATAGACTGAATAGACTGTGGTCTTTGGTCAGGTCTTAGGGTGGTTAAATTTCCTCTTGACTGAATGTTTTGTGTCCAAGGCAAAAAGACCAAAATGAGTAACATACCAAAAAACACACTTAGCAAGCGTAAAAACACCTTGCCCGAACTTTTGCTAAGTACCAATTTTAGGGTGCTATACTTGTTTTCGTCAATATAAATCTTGACACTGTTGGTTGATATATTAAGCATGGCCAGTGTTTTTAAAGTTTAATAAATGTGCCACTTCTTGAAATTGGCCAAAAGCCTTTAATGAACATTTTTCTAGCACGGCAATCTTGTTTACTTTTCTAAGTAAATAAGGATCAGAAGAAGAAGCTATCAGAGTCCAAGGTCGGTCTTCATGGGTGAGGTAATCTATTAAATTCATGCGGCAATCGTCATCCAAATGTTCGAAAGCATCTTCCAGTAACAAAACTTTTGGTTGGTGCACAAAACTTCTGGCAAGTAAAATTCTTTGAGATACTGAAGCTGGTAAATTTTTACCTAGCGGAGCCAATACCGTTTGATATCCATCAGGCAATTGGCTCACGTATTGAACCAAGCCAACCTGATTGAGTGCATGCTTAACATGTTCTAGTTTCACCACTTCGCGGCCAAGCGCAATATTGTCAAACAAAGTGCCTTCAAACAGCTCTTCTTGGCTCATAAAATCACCCATATAAGTGCGCAATGATTCTAGATCAAGGCTTTCTTTGTGATGGCCGTTAAACGTGATGTATCCGCTTTGAGGGTCATACAAAGCAGCGATGATGCGCAAGAGGCTACTTTTTCCAGAACCATTAGGTCCTGTTACCACATAGCTTTTACCAGATTCTAACACTAACGAAATTTGGCTGAGCGAGCCAGTAGGGGCGTTGGGATAAGCAAAGTCTACCTTGGTTAACTCAATTTCATATCCTTTTAGAGCAGCATTTTCTACCAGTAGATCGCCATCGTTGCGCTCCAATTCTAAATCAGTAACTTGACCCACCTTCTCAAGAGAAGTTAACACATCAAAAATGGTTTCGAAGCTCATGATCAGTTTTTCAACTGCCGAAATCACCATCAAAATGATGATCTCAGCGGCCACAAATTGACCAATATTCATCTGTTGTTGAAACACCAAAACACCACCTATAGCCAATAAAGCTGTGGCAATGAGAGCTTTAAACACAACCATCAAAGAATATTGCTGAACCAAAACATTGAAATGGCTTTCTCTTGATGACAAATAACCTCCGAGTAGCTGGTTTGTGCGTTGCATCGGAAGGTCGGTTTTACCCGCAAGTTTAAATGAAGTAGCAGTGCGCGCTAACTCTTCTAACCAATATTGTACACTGTATTTAAATTTTGATTCTTCTAGGCTGGTTTTTAATCCTTTTACGGTCGTAAACCTGAAAATTGCCAGAATTAACAATATTAAAATGCCACTAAAGGCTATAAAAAATGGATGGTATACGCTTAGTAATACAAGTCCAAAAACTATATGTAAAATGGCTGTAGAAAAATCGATAAGAATCTTTGCCAAACCTTTTTGAATAGATATGGTGTCAAAAAATCGATTGACTAACTCAGGCGCATATTCTTTATAAAGCCTTTCTAGTTTTAAACGAGGTATTCTGTACGCGAACTCAAGCGCAGCTCGGGTAAAAATACGCTGTTGCAGATTTTCAGTAATGCGCAGCTGAAAGATTTGTAAAACTCCAGTGATAGCTACGCCAAGCACCACGATGGTCACTAATATAATCCAAGAGGTACTGATTTGACCACCTTGAATAAGATTGACAATAGCTTGGATACCTAAGGGCAGAGACAAGTTTACTAAACCACTAAATATGGCATAAACATAAACGTTAGTAATCTCCTTTTTGTCGGGTTTTAAAAGTCCCCAAAAACGCTGCAAAGGCGTAAGTGGATCAATAGTTTGAGGCATGAAAGGCTTGTATTAATTTTTTTGTAATAAAGTGGCTGGGATAAACAACCAATGGGAAAACCAAATAATTGATTAAAAAAGTGAGCTTGTAGAGTAATAGTGCCGGAATTGACTGGTTCTATTATGATTAACCACTTTTCTAAAAGTTGTTCAAGCGCGGTGGTGGCGCAACGATTTCGAGAAGAATTTGAGAAAAATCTGACATACAAAAAATTCCAAACTCGATAATAGAAAAAAGGGTATTAAAGCCCTCATTTTCAGATTCAAAAAATACCATGTCGCTCGAAAAGGAAGCTAACTCAGCCAAATGTGTTTCTTCCTCTTCAGCAATTTGAACCGTTTGGTTGCAACCAGGTGCTTGTATGAACCAGTTTGGCGGATAAAGCATGATACTGAAAATTGCCAACAGCAAAATGCTGAACAAATGCCTATACTTTGAGATGATATGATTTGATGCAAACTGGTTCATGAAACTTGAATTGCTTTAAACACCAAATCTTTGTAAAAGGTTGGAACCAAATCTTCGCCTGGCATCACGTTAGTAAGTTTTGGCAAATGCTCGGCATAAAAACGCTGATGGTGTGAGCCAACAATTACCGTTGAAACCAACATATTAGGACAATTGAAAGTTGGACTCAATTCAGAAACAATACCACCAACTTCTGCCACAATAGCTTTGTAAGCAGCATAAGCACCATCATGATTGTCTAAATCTACTTGTTTGGTTAAGTAAGCTTTTGAAGATTCGCTGATCACGATGCTATGCAATTTAACTTCGTTAATGTGCGAAAAATCAGAGTCTTCCACCACTTTCTGTGTCAGTAATTGCACAGCTTTTTCTAACCTAATTTTTGGACTCTCAATATTGGCCAACGCTAGTTGTAAACGATAAGCCATCCAACCCCAATACCAGTTTGTGAGGTAAAGCAACACTTTGTGTTTGCTCTCAAAATACCTGTAAACCGAGGCTTCTGGCGAGCCTATCGCCTGCCCAAGTTTTTTGAAGGTGAAATTTTCAAAACCCAAATCATCAATCAAATCAATGCTCACGGTAACAATGCGCTTACCCAAATCGCTGGTTTCAGGATTTTTAAGGTAGGTGTGCTCGTTTACGTGTATGCTTAAGTTTGATAGCAATTAAGTAGATTTTGAAATTTCGGTTGCAAACATAATAGTATTACTATCGCAATTGAATGAAGTAGTATTAAAATTTTGTTAAGCCAATATTTTCTCTAACACCGATTGAGCATTAAGAACATTAATTGAACAAATATTAATTATCATCGCTACTTCTCAATAAACCTGAATAGATGACCCTCAAAAAAATTCTGTTACCCCTTCTATCGTTGTTTCTGCTATATAGATCCATTGAACTTTGCAGGTATTTGTTTGTGACGAACCCAAATTCGTTAACAAACTTCGGAAGCCTATTGTTAGCTGTTTTGCTCAGCATGTTTGTTACTGGAACCTTTGCTTTTGTTGGGTTTGCGTATCCCACCAATGTTGTTTTACCGTCCTCATACTACACTGTAAGCAACCCTAAACTCATCACGTCATTTTACAATCGGCTTGGGGTGAAATACTTGAGAGGCGTGCTTCTTCTCACTTTTTGGGGAACCAAGAAAAACAGAAAAACGTTTTTCAACGGTACTAAAGCTGGAATAGAAAACTTCATTCACATGACCAAGCAATCTGAGTTTGGTCATTTAGGAGCTTTCGTTGTCATTTTGATCCTCTCCATTATTTTGTTGATTCAAAAGCACTACTTAATGGTTAGTGTTCTCACCATCATTAACGTCATTGGCAATTTCTACCCGATCGTTCTTCAGCGTTTTCATCGGATGCGAATAGCGAGGGTTTTCAATAAGTGATCATTCATGTATTGCCAAATCAACACTAATATCACCCCAAATAAACACTCTCGTTTAGCTTCCTTAGGTTGTAATGCGAAGCCATTGCTTCACCGTATGCTCCTGCGGCTCTAATGGCAATGATATCGCCACGTTTGCTTTCGGGCAACATGATGGCTTTTCCGAAGCAATCGCTGCTTTCGCACACTGGGCCAACCACATCGTATTTTTCGAGTTCTGTGGTTGTCGCACTCAAGTTTTCTATGCGATGATAGGCTTGATACAACGCTGGACGAATCAATTCGGTCATGCCCGCATCAAGGATCAAAAAGTTGGTCTTCTGCCCTTTTTTCACATACAACACGCGGCTCATAAGCGAACCGCAATGTGCAACCAATGATCGGCCCAACTCAAAATGCAGTTCCTGATCTGGTTTCAGTTGCAATTGATCTGCAAAAAGCTGAAAATAGCTTTCAAAGTCTGGATCTGCTGCGTTTGGCTCCGCGTCATAATTGATTCCTAATCCGCCACCAGCGTTAATGTGCTGAATATGAAACCCGTGTGTAAGCAAAAATTCGATAAAATAGCTGATGCGTGAGCAAAGGTTTTTGAATGGTTCGAGCGATGTGATTTGCGAACCGATATGAAAATGCAATCCACGTAAGTGCAATAATTCGTTTGCTCTGATCACATCCAAAACCGCGGCAAGTTGCCACTCGCCTATTCCAAACTTATTTTCTTCTAAACCAGTGGTGATGTAATGATGCGTTTTCGCGTTCACGTCAGGATTTAAACGCAAGGCAATGTTGGCTGATTTACCTAGCATTTTAGCGCGTTCGGCTATTACTTCTAATTCTTCAAGCGATTCTACATTGAGTGTAAACAATTCATTTTCAATGGCAAAATCAATTTCAGTATCTGTTTTACCAACTCCCGCAAAGGCAATATTTTCAGATTTAAAACCTGAATCGAGCGCGCATTTCACTTCATGTCCGCTTACGCAATCGGCTCCAAAACCATTGTTGAGTACAGCAGCTAATACGCGATGATCAGTATTCGCCTTGAGCGCATAATGAACATGAAAACCGTGCTTATCTGCAGCGGCTTTTGCCCGCTGCAGCGTATTTTTCAGCACGTTTAAGTCGTATTCATAGTAAGGCGTTGGATGATTGATTTGGTTAGTTACACTCATTATGCTTCGCCTTCGAGGTTAAAAACGCCCACGTTCAATGCTTTGAGTGCAGCCGATTTGTATGCTTTGTCAATGAGAATAGATACGTTGTTTTTGCTGCCGCCATAGCTAATCATACGCAAAGGAATGTCTTTCATCGAATTAAAAATACGCGCTGCTTCGCCTGGTTCTTCCTGAAGCAAATGCCCAACCACACACACAATGCACTGATCTCTGTCTACTTCAACCGTGCCATAGGCGCGTAAATCTTCTACCAGCGAACTAATGTCGCCTTCGTGATCAATGGTCAAACTCACTGCTACTTCGCTGGTCGTAATCATATCGATAGAAATGCTGTGACGCTCAAACACTTCAAAAATTCTGCGCAAGAAACCATAAGCCATCAGCATGCGGTCGCTTTTGATTTTCACAGCAGTGATGCCGTCTTTTGCTGCCACGGCTTTTATAAAATTGCCCGAAGGTTGATTAGAAATCACGGTTCCAAATTTTTCTGGCGCGAGCGTGTTTTTCAACCAAACCGGAATGTTTGCCTTTCGCGCAGGCTGAATGCTACTTGGATGCAAGATTTTCGCACCGAAATAAGCCAATTCAGCGGCCTCGTCAAACGTCAGTTTTTCAATGGGTCGGGTTTTGTTTACCACACGTGGATCATTGTTGTGCATGCCATCAATGTCTGTCCAAATCTGAACATTTTCTGCACTAACGGCCGCGCCTATAATGCTGGCTGTGTAATCGCTTCCACCGCGTTTTAAATTGTCAATTTCACCAAAATGATTTCTACAGATAAAGCCTTGTGTTATGAAAAGATCAACATCGGTATAGGCTGCAAGCAAGCGCTCAATGTTCGATTTTATGTACCACTCGTCAGGTTCATTCTTTTGATCTATACGCATAAAATCAAGTGCTGGAATCAAAGCGCTTTTTATGCCTTCTTGCTCCATGTAAAGCTGCATCAACATGGTCGAAATCAATTCGCCTTGCGCCAAAATAGCCCGTTCTTCAAAAGGCGTAAACATATCGAGCGTGAACGCTTTGATGTGCGTCCAATGCATTTCTAAAGCCTTTTCGGCTTCCTGTTTCTTCTTGTCTTTCAGCAGCTCGTTTACCAAAACATCATAATGCTGTTTAAGGTATTCGAGCAAATTTTCAACCGCTGCACTGTCCTTTCGATACAATGCTTGACTGAGTTCAACCAACTTGTTGGTGGTTCCAGACACAGCAGAAAGCACCACAATCTTTCGTTTTCCGTCATTCACAAGATTAGCTACTTGCTTCATTCTTTGTGCATTGCCAACGGAAGTCCCTCCAAATTTTTGGATAATCATGGTTTGTAAAATTTGGCGGCAAAAGTATCATTCGCACACACCATTTTTACTAGAAAAATCAATCTTAGAGGTCATCACCAATTCATGGTTCATAACCAATAACTCATTTTCACTTTTAAAGCAAGTGCATTCGCATATCTTTGGCCGCTTCAAAACCTTAAAAACAGACGCTTTTGCTGAGCTTACTTAGAAAAGAAATTAGCGACTTCCTATCCTCCATTATCGGCTATTTAGTAATGGCCGTTTTTTTGTGTGCGGTAGGACTTTTTATGTGGGTGTTTCCCATAGAATTAAATGTATTGAACAGCGGCTATGCTAATCTTGACGCGCTTTTTGTGCTTGGGCCGTGGGTGTTTTTGTTTCTCGGTCCTGCAGTTACCATGCGCCTCTTTGCCGAAGAACAACGCACAGGAACCATCGAGCTGTTGAGCACCAAACCACTTACCGATTGGCAAATTATTTTAGCTAAATACTTGGCTGGATGGATTCTTACCATCATCGCCATTATTCCTACACTTATCTATTTCTATTCGGTACATCAACTAGGCAGCCCAGCTGGCAACCTTGACACAGGCGGCATGTGGGGAAGCTATATCGGTCTCATTCTTTTAGCTGGCGCTTACGTTTCTATTGGCGTGTTTGCATCTTCCATTACCAGCAACCAAATCATATCTTTCATTATTGCCGTATTCTTAAGCTTCGTGGTTTTTATAGGAATCGAATCTATGAGCAGCCTGTTTCCGATGGGCGCCATTGAAGAAGCTGTGATTAATCTTGGTATGAACAAGCATTACCTGAGCTTGAGCCGCGGAGTAATTGATACGCGAGACATGGTTTATTTCATCAGCTTAATTGCTGTTTTTCTCCTTTTCACAAAAACTAAACTCGAAAGCAGAAAATGGTAGAAAAGGCAAAACATAATCCGCAAGGAAAAAAGCGATTGGCCGACATCACTGTGCTTTTAGTAAGCATTGCCATCGTGATCATTCTCAACTTTTTGAGTTCATACATTTTCGGACGTTTTGATTTGACGTCTGAAAAGCGCTACACCTTGAGTAAAAACACCATCACACAGCTAGAAACGCTGGAAGATGTGGTGTTTGTAAGAGTTTATTTAGAAGGAAACTTACCCACTGAATTCCGCGAATTGCATGATGCGATGAAGGAAACCTTGGACGATTTCAAGGCTTATGCAGGCAGTAATTTGGAATATGAATTCATCGATCCAAGTGCGAGCCCAGATGAAAAAGAACGCGTGGCGGTGTATGAAGATTTAACGCGTCAAGGTTTGCAATACAGCAATGTGCGCATGCGCGAAGGCGACAAAGTGAGCGAGCAAATTGTGTTTCCGGGTGCCATTATGAGCTATCGAAACAACGAAACGCCCATTCAATTACTGAAAAGCCAAATGGGTGCCAGCGAGCAAGAAATGATTGCCATCAGTATTCAACAATTGGAATATGAACTGATGAGTGCCATCAAAAAAGTGAGTGCTGAGCGCAAGCAACGCATCGGAATTATTGAAGGCCATGGCGAATTAGACAAACTGCAAATGGCAGACGCAGAGCGCGCCTTGACCGAATTTTACGAAGTAGAACGCGTGACCATAGATCAAGATTTGAACGCGCTTCTGCCCTATGATGCCATTATTGTTGCGCGACCAGACAGCGCTTTTAACGAGCAAGACAAATTCATCATCGACCAGTTTATAATGGCTGGCGGCAAAGCACTTTGGTTGATAGATCCTGTGTTTGCGCGCATGGACAGCCTGCGCAACGCAACGCTAACCATGGGCTTGGTGCTTGAACACAACCTCGAAGACATGCTCTTTAAGTACGGTGTGCGCCTTAATAACGATCTGGTGATGGATTTACAAGCCTTGCCCATTCCTATTGTTACTGGATATACCGGTAATAAACCAAAGCAAGAAATGTTTACTTGGTATTATAATCCCTTGTTGATCGGAAACGAAAACCACCCTATTTCTAAAAACATAGATCGTTTAAAAACGGAGTTTGTGAGCACGCTAGAGCCGATAAAGTTAGACAGCTCTGCCTCTACTGTTTTGGTTACCACAAGCGACCAAAGCCGATTGGTAAATGCACCAACGCGCATCAGTTTTAACATACTTCGCGAACCACCGCGCTACGAAATGTTTAACACTGGCCCACATGCCACGGCTGTATTGGTTGAAGGAAAATTTGAATCGGTGTTTAAGAATCGTTTACCACAAGCAATTACCGCCAACAAGGAAATCAATTTCTTGGAAAAGAGTGTGATTCCTACCAAAATGATTGTGGTGACCGATGGCGACATTATCAAAAACCAAGTGACGCAAGACGAGAGTTTTTATGCCCTAGGTTTTGATAAATACACCAACAAAATGTATGGCAATAAAGCCTTCATTTTAAATGCAATGAACTATTTGTGTGACGACAGCGGCTTGCTCAATGTGCGCAGTAAAGAGTTTAAAATTAGATTACTAGATCAAACCAAGATTGACGAAGAGCGTTATTTCTGGCAAGTACTAAACACGGTTTTACCCATCATCATCATTTTCTTGTTTGGTGGATTCCAGTTTTGGTGGAGAAAAAGAAAATACGCACGATAAACCTAGATTGATATGAAGAGAGTATTAAGCGGATTGGCGGTTTTAGTTCTGTTGATTATTGCCGCAGTATATGTTTACAGCAACCAAACCAAAAGCACCATCAAGGGCGAAATTTCTGACTTTGCTATTGAAGACACAGCAAGCATCACACGCATTGTGATGAAAAACGAAGCAGGCGAAATGGTGACACTGCAACGCGAAGAAAACAAGTGGATTTTGAACGACAAATTTCAAGCGCGACCTGATGGGATGAATACTTTGCTTTACACCATGAAAAAACTCAGTGTAAAATCTCCGGTGAGTCAGCAAGCCATGAATTCTACACTGAAAAACATCATTTCGAGCCATGTTTTGGTAGAAGCGTATGATGGAAACAACTTGATAAAATCATATTACGTAGGCGGACCAAACCAAACGCACACTGGAACCAACATGCTCATGAAAGGCTCAGAACGCCCTTACGCAGTGCATATCGAAGGTTTTCACGGCTTTTTGACGCCACGCTATTTTGTGAATGAAAACGAATGGCGCCACCGTGGCATTTTCGAATACAGCAAAGACCAAATTGAAAGTATTTCGATTGAATACATGAACAATCCAAGCCAAAACTTTAGCATCAGCACTAACCCAATGCTAACGGGATATGTGATTAATTATGGCGAAAACTTGAGCGAAACCTCTACTGCCATGGACACGCTTGGCGTAAGTGCTTACCTCAAAAACTTTGAAATGATTCACTACGAAAGCTTTGAAGAAACCAAAGGCCAAGCAGTGATTGACTCTGTGATTGCGAGCCAACCTATTTTTAAGATTGATTTAAGCACGACCGAAGGCGAACAGCGCACCGTAAAAGGATT
>CAZWXC010000033.1:0-11428 GCA_964637935.1 uncultured Flavobacteriales bacterium
CAAGCTTACGTTGAGCCTCAGCGGTAGCATCTTTCTCTACACCTGAGGTTACGAACGTGAACGAAAGCTGGTAAACACAAGCTAACGCTAGTAAGATGGTGAAAATCCAAATCGCACTTTTATTCTGCATATTACTTAGATATTATTAAAAAACCCTCCGAAAAGGGCGTGCAAATATAGAATTTCAACTTGTTCAAATACAGTAATGAACATGTTGTGTAAAAAATGATGTATTATGAGCCAAAAAAGGCACCCAAATAGGTGCCTTTTTTTTGATGATTTATGTTTGAAAGACTACAAAACTGAGTCTAATAAATCGTTTGTAGCCTTAACGCCTTCAGCACTTTCAGCAAGTTTTTGCTTCTCTGAGTCAGACAATTTAATCTCTACAATTCTTTCTATTCCGTTTTTACCTAAAATACAAGGAACTCCAATTGCCAAACCTGATAAACCATATTCTCCTTCAACCAAAGCAGAACATGGAAACATTTTTTGTTGATCACAAGCAATGGCTTGAACCAAAGCAGACACAGCAGCACCTGGCGCATACCAAGCTGAAGTTCCAAGAAGTTTGGTAAGTGTAGCACCTCCAACTTTGGTTTCTTCCACCACTTCGGCCATTTTATCTGCAGATAAAAATTCAGAAACTGGAACGCTGTTTCTAACAGCCTTCTCGATCAACGGAACCATGCCTACATCGCTGTGACCACCGATTACCATTCCATCAACGTCTGAAGCAGGACAATTAAGCGCTTCAGCCAATCTGTATTTAAAACGAGCGCTATCTAATGCACCACCCATTCCAATGATTCTATTTTTAGGAAGACCTGAAGTTTTATGGACTAAGTAAGTCATTGTATCCATTGGATTAGAAACAACGATGATAATTGCATTTGGTGAATGCTTCAATAAATTTTCAGTTACCGTTTTAACTATACCTGCATTAATTCCGATAAGTTCTTCACGAGTCATGCCTGGTTTACGCGGAATTCCTGAAGTTATAACAGCAACTTCGCTACCTGCAGTTTTTGAATAATCATTGGTCACACCAGTAATTTTTGTATCAAATCCGTTCAAAGATGCTGTTTGCATCAAATCCATTGCTTTTCCTTCAGCAAATCCTTCTTTAATATCAACTAAAACTACTTCTGATGCGAAATCTTTAATGGCGATATACTCAGCACAACTTGCACCTACAGCTCCAGCGCCTACAACTGTTACTTTCATATTTGATTTTTTATGTTTTGGATCGGGTGTGCAAAACTAATGTATGTGGCTTATGAAGCAACTTAAATTAAATGAATCGTCTGAGAAACTAAGTGATTAAATTCGCATCTATGATAAAGCACTTTCTAGCGATTTTTTTGTTGATTTCAACGATTTATTCTACTCATTCACAGACTTATTACATCCCTACTGATACACTTTATCAGGGATGTCAACCTGATTCTGTGCATTTATTTTTGTTCGGAGACTCGCTTAAATCTACCTCTTACACTTACGACACTATACCGTATTACACCGTGCCTGTAGGAGGTACTTTTGTATCATTGACTGATGATGCAACTTCAGGTGCCTTATCGGTCGGATTCGATGTCTCTTGGTTTTGTGGAAGCTATAGTCAGTTTTATATCAACTCAAATGGTTGGATCAGATTTGGTAATCCTGGTGCTCCGGGAAATTGTGTTTTTGGATGCTTCGCACCTACCACTATTCCTAATTTAGGTGGGGGTACTCCCAGAAATGCTGTTATGGGTGTTTGGAGGGACTGGCATCCTGGGATAGCTGGTGGCCCATATATTACCTATCAAACTTTAGGTACGGCTCCAAATAGAAAATTAGTAGTGACTTGGAATGCAGTACCGATGTTTTCTTGTACAACAACATATGGAACTTTTCAAATCGTGGTGCATGAGACTAGTAACATCATTCACACCAATATCACCAATATGCCAACTTGTTTGGGTTGGGCAAATGGCGATGGAACACATGGAATACACGATCCAAACGGTACTTATGGGGTTCCAGTTACAGGACGTAACGATACCCCTTTTACTACAACCAATGAATCATTAAGATTTTTACCGACTTCGCCAATCAACTGGACATTAGCCAACGGACAACAAGTCGGTATTGGGAATGATCTTTACACTTCGGTTTTACAATCAACATATGCTTATGCAACTGCTATTCAATGTGATGGTGATACTGTTGTAGATAGTGTTTACATAGCATCAAGCTGTATCAATCTTATAGTAGATTCAGTTGATGTTCAATGTACTGGGGATTCATCAGGGTGGATAATAGCTCAAGATACTTCTACTGCACTAAATGCGCCTTACACATATTATTATATCAACCAGGCAACTGGCGATACCATTGGCAACCATCCTTCGTCAAACACTACGGATACATTACTCAATGTACCAGCAGGAACTTATACCGTTGTATGTGCCTCAAGTACAGAGTTTGCCGTTGGAACAACCATTGTTAACGAGCCCGCGATTGTGCCCGCTTTTACCTCTATGATACCTGTTTTATGCAATGGTACATCAACTGGAAAGGCAATAGCAATTGATACGAATGACTACGCTGGATTAGGTTGGGATGGATTTTATTCATACGAATGGTCTAATGGAAATACAACCATCAACAGCACCAATAATTCAGATACACTTGATAATCTTCCCGCTGGTGTCTACAACGTAACCATAGATGGCTGTTTGATACAAACTGGAACAGTTACAGTCACTGAACCAACAATTCTTCAAGCGACAATTATAAATCAGACTGCTACTTCTTGCCCCGGTGTCTTAAGCTGTGATGCTTCTGCACAAGCAATGGGTTTTGGTGGCGTAGTGCCTTATTCTTACCAGTGGTCTTCAGGTGAAACAACTCAGATTGCAAATGCATTATGCCCTGATACTAACTGGGTTACAATAACAGATGCAAATGGATGTGATACTTCTGCCTTCGTAATAATAGACGTTCCTGATAGCATCATTACCACTGGTTTTGGAGACACTTTAATCTGTATTTCCAACTCTGCTTCCATTATAGCAACATCCATTGGAGGAACTTCACCATTCTCATATACTTGGAGTATTGATAGTTTGGAAGGCGATACTGTTGGAAATCTTCAAAACATTCTTGTCAATCCAATAATTGACAAAAGATATTTCGCTTACAGCATTGATGCTAATGGATGTCTTGGAGATACTGCCTCTGTTTTAGTAAAAGTAAGGCCCGAATTAGGCGTTGAATTACCATACCTAGATACAATCTGTCCTTATGATGACATTGACATCGAGGTTGCAGGTGTAGGTGGAGATAGCATTTACACTTACAGCTGGAGCTCTGGCCAATTTGGATCATTAATCACAGTTTCTCCAGATCTACCAACATGGTATTACTTAACAGTAAGTGATGCCTGCGGCACACCAACTTACCTTGATTCAGTATATGTGCAGGTTGGAGGTTATAGTGATATAAAGGCCAAAATTGAAGTAACCGATGATAGTCTTTGCCAAGGCGAAAATGTTGTTCTCACCGCTGTAGGTCTTGGTGGATTTAGAGGTCCAGATGAATATCGATTTAAATGGAGTAAAGCATCTTGGGGTAGTAATTCAATCCAAAGTATAACTCCTCAAACAACACAAGATTACATCATCACGATTTCCGATTTATGTATATCGAAACCAGGTTTAGATACAGTAACGATTTATGTTGGAGACAAGGTGTTTCCTGAATACGGTGCTAATCCTGAAGCTTCATGCAAAGAAGCTGACGTGCAATTGTTTGTTGAAGAATACAACGATCAGTATACCTACAACTGGATTTTAGGAGATGAAAACAGCATTTTAAATGCTAAGAACGATACTATATCTCATGGCTATGATAATGAAGGGTGCTACAATGTTCAACTCGAAGTAATTACTGACTTTGGATGTAAGTCTTTGCAAATGGCTGAATGTTTAGTTAATATCTTACAAAGTCCAGTTGCTAATTTTAAAAATGATCCAAATAACCCTAGCAATTTAGAACCAATTGTTCATTTTACCGATGCATCTAAAAACGGCTTCACTTATAATTGGCTCGTCGATAGTACATCCGTATCCATCGCACCATCATTTAAGTATGAATTTGGTGATACTGGTGTTTATGAAGTTCAATTGGCAATAGTAGCTTCAAATGGGTGTAAAGACACTATCACAAAATACCTTCATAATTATCTTGAAACCATACTTTACTTCCCTGGATCGTTTTCGCCAAATGGAGACGGTTTGAATGATAAGTGGGGATTGAAAGGTGAAGGAATTGACATAAACAATTTCGAACTAGAAATCTTTGATCGTTGGGGACACAGTTTATTCTACACTACTGATCCTGAAGATGGTTGGGATGGATATGATAAATCTACTGGTGGGTATATTCAAAGCGGAAGCTATGGATACATCGTCCATTATTTGGATAAATTCAACGAACCTAAGGTGATCACTGGTCAGATTGTTATTTCTAATTCTGGAGTTCAAACCGGATTAAGATAAAACTGCCTAACTCTTGGCAACCTAATTATTATTCATCGTCATAAGCGAGAGGAATGGGGATGTGGCAGAAACATGAAGAAATGCAGCTTGTAGAAGGCTGTAAGCGAGAAAGCCGTATTGCTCAAAAAGAGTTGTTTTCTAAACTCTATGGTAGACTGCTCTCAATATGCATGCGATACTCTGACGATAGAGATGAAGCAGAAGACATATTACAGAATGGGTTTATCAAGGTTTTTAAAAGTATCGACAATTATAAGGGAGATGGTTCTTTTGAAGGTTGGGTTAAACGTATAGTGGTTAACACTGCTATTGATAATTACAGGCGAAAAAAGGTTAGACCTGTTGTTACCGATAGTGAACTCACCGACCGAATGAGCGATCAACTTGAGGATGAATTAGAAGACGAAAGTGTTTATGAAAAAATACCAATCAGTGTTGTTATGGAAGCAGTTCAAAAACTATCTCCTGCCTACAAAACGGTATTCAATTTATACGTGCTCGAAGGATATAATCACAACGAAATATCAGAAACATTAGGGATTAGTGTAGGAACATCAAAATCGAATCTATCAAAGGCAAGGTTTAACCTCAAGAAAATCCTAACACCACTACTAGAAAGAATAAGTCAAGAATAACACTTATGAAAAGTTTTGACGACATTATAAAAGAAAAACTCGAAAGCCAAGAATATGCTTTTAATGAAGCTGCTTGGATTCGACTTGAAAAAGAGCTGCCTGCGCCAAAAAGCGTAGGTTCAAACTCATTTAAAACGAGTTTGTACGCTGGAGTTGGAGTGAGTGCGATTTTCGCCTTAGCCTTATCTATTCCATCTTCGTTATCTACTTCTGAAAAAGAGGTGAAAGATGGTAAAATGGCATCGCAGAACGAAATCACGTTAACCGGATCTTTTCAAGAAGAAAAAATATCAACCGCATCATTTACTCCTCAAGAAGAACATGAGATCGAGCTGTTAGCGATTCAACAAAAATCAAATTCAATCAAAATCAAGTCTGAGAAATCATCAGGAACAAAACTTACCACCGATTCTGATAAAAACACTGGTAATACTGGAAACACTGCAGTTTCAAACAAAAATGATTTGGTTTTTGACGAATCTCATGTAACCGTTGATTTTGTGGCATCTGGAATTCAATGCGAAGGAAAGGCAGTGAAATTCCAAGCAAATGAGTCTATTACAAGAGGTGAAGTGCAATGGATAATTGACGATGTTTATGTACTAAATGGAAATAAAGCCGAATATAAATTCGAAATGCCTGGAGAGCACAAAGCTCAAATGATCTACAGAAATTCAAAGGGAGAGACGAAAGATGTAGTTAAGCTGATTTCTATTTATGAAACTCCAAAAATCGATTTAAACATAACTTCAGAATCTGAATTAACGTGTTTTAATAGAGCCGTTACTTTTAGTGCATTACCAAGCAACAACACCTACAAATGGCAACTTAACGGTGAATCTATTGGATCGAATGCTGAATTTGAAAAGCGCCTGAAAGCAGGTTGGTACAATATTGAACTTACATCTATAAACGAATTTGGTTGCAGCAATACTGAAAAAACATCCTACGAAGTAGGCGATGGTTTGATCATCTTCACTCCTACTAGCTTTACTCCAAACCGCGCAGATGGGACTAACGATACGTGGTTCCCAGTTAACCTAGATAAAATGACTTCATTTTCGGTTAAAGTAATTAGACTCGCGAACAGTGAAGTTGCTTTTGAAACAAGCGAATTAAAGCCTTGGGATGGTACAATAATGAAATCTGGTCAGCGAGTAAGATCAGGCGAATTATTTTTAGCCCAAATAATAGCTACTGACGAATGTGGTAAGACACAGAAATTTCAACAGCAGATTACGATCTTCTAGTTACCTAGAAAACATCTTATAAAAAGAAAGGCCCGAGATTAATCTCGAGCCTTTCTTTTTGGTTTATTTTCTCAACGAATTAAACGTCAATCTTAGCGTATTTAGCATTCTTTTCGATAAAGTCTCTACGTGGTGGAACTTCATCGCCCATAAGCATGCTAAATGTATAATCTGCATCAGCAGCATTATCAATGGTTACTTTTCTGAGCATTCTATTTCCAGGGTTCATAGTTGTTTCCCAAAGCTGCTCAGCATTCATTTCTCCAAGACCTTTATATCGCTGAATACCAACACTCGATTCCTTCCCGTTTCCTTTTAAATCCGCTATAATTTCATCGCGTTCGGTGTCATTCCAAGCATATCGCTGCTGTGTCCCTTTTTTTACAAGATAAAGAGGTGGTGAAGCAATGTATATGTAACCAAGTTCAATCAACTCTTTCATGTATCTAAAAAAGAAAGTAAGAATTAGAGTAGCAATGTGGCTACCATCAATATCCGCATCACACATGATCACTACCTTATGGTAACGCAGTTTTGCCATGTTCAATGCCTTGCTGTCTTCTTCTGTTCCGACTTGAACACCAAGTGCGGTATAGATATTCTTGATTTCTTCGTTTTCAAAAATCTTGTGTTGCATGGCTTTTTCCACGTTCAAGATTTTACCACGAAGTGGCATGATCGCTTGAAATTTTCTGTCGCGTCCTTGCTTGGCTGTTCCACCTGCAGAATCTCCCTCGACAAGAAAAATTTCGCAGTTAGCTGGATCTTTATCTGCGCAATCGGCAAGTTTTCCTGGTAAACCAGAACCACTCATTACGTTTTTACGCTGAACCATTTCACGCGCTTTACGAGCCGCATGTCTAGCAGTTGCAGCAAGTATTACCTTTTCTACAATCATGCGCGCTTCTTTCGGATTCTCTTCCAAGTAATTTGAAAGCATCTCTCCTACTGCTTGATCTACCGCACCTCTGACTTCTGGGTTTCCTAGCTTGGTTTTGGTTTGACCTTCAAATTGAGGCTCCATTACTTTAACAGAAATAACTGCAGTCATTCCTTCTCTAAAGTCGTCACCAGCAATGTCAAATTTCAATTTAGAAAGCATACCAGATTCGTCAGCATACTTCTTCAAAGTTCTTGTAAGTCCACTTCTAAAACCGGCAAGGTGAGTACCACCTTCACGCGTGTTGATGTTGTTTACATAAGAATGTAAGTTTTCAGAAAATGAAGTGTTGTATTGCATCGCAATTTCAACTGGAATACCATTTTTCTCTCCTTCGATACAAATGGCTTCTGGAATCAATCTTTCACGACCAGCGTCAATCATTTCTACAAACTCAGCCAAACCACGATCCGAATAATATCTGGTAGAAAGTGGTTCTCCATTCTCTTCCAAAACGCGCATATCGGTCAAGCGAAGACTGATTCCCTTATTTAAGAAAGCCAACTCTCTCAAACGATTTGCAAGTGTGTCGAAATTGTATTCAGTTTCAGAAAATATGGTAGCATCAGGCTTGAACCAAATTTCAGTTCCTGTTTCAGTAGTCGTTCCAATTTTACGAACTGGATATTGAGGAACACCAATTTTAAATTCTTGTTCCCAAACTTCGCCACCACGAGAAATGGTAGCTTTCAGATCTGTAGAAAGTGCATTCACACAAGAAACACCCACACCGTGCAAACCACCAGATACTTTGTAAGAACCTTTGTCGAATTTACCACCTGCGTGCAAAACGGTAAGCACAACCTCTAGTGCCGAGCGCTGTTCTTTTTCGTGCAAATCAACTGGGATACCTCTACCATTATCTTTTACAGTGATTGAATTATCAGTATTGATGGTAACATATATGTCATTTGCATAGCCTGCAAGTGCCTCGTCAATTGAGTTGTCTACAACTTCGTAAACAAGATGGTGAAGTCCACGTACCCCAACATCACCGATATACATCGAAGGTCGTTTTCTTACGGCATCTAACCCCTCAAGGACGGTAATATTGGATGCTGAATACTCACTATTTGATTTTTCGTTTTCGCTCATACTTCGTTATTTCTAAAACGTCCAAATATAGTTCACTCAAGAGGGTTAAAACCCTTGAATTTACTAGGAATGTATGGCTTTTATCAACAGTGAATTAACACTTAATTATTCTTTCCAAAAAGAAAACGTAGCGCCAAACATCACATTGAATCTTTGAGCAGGAAATTGATTCCAGTATTGGTACTTCTGAGCAACTAAATTGTTGAAGTTAATAAAGCCTGAAAGGCGCTCTGTGTAGCGATATTCTGCGCCAAGCGACAGATCAAAAATGCTTGGTAATAAATTTCCGTAAACATATTGATCTTGGTAGCCAATACGCTCAGCAGTATTGTCAAAAGACTTGCTCCATCTTGGACCAAAGAAATGCAGTTGACCTTTCAAACTGATTTTGCTTCTGATCTGATAAAAACCGCTTAAATGAACCTCCACATTTGGTCTTTGCCAAGCTTCAAACTCATGGGTGGTATTAAAAGATCTGAAAACACCGCTTCCAACAATTTGCAGCTTTTCATCTATTCTATAAGTGAGCTCGCCACCGATTTCGGTAGTAGCTACGGTATCATAGATAACAACGAAATAATTTTCACCAAATCTTGAAAGCCCAGCATTGAACTGCGATGCATTGTAGTTAGTAAACAATGGCGTATTCTCTTGCTTATATAGATTCGCATACAAATTGTATGTAAATCGATTGGTGAAAGCACCTCTAAAACCACCTTTAAGATTGTAAACTTCTTTCGTGTTTTGAAGTGGAGTAAGGTTGGTCCACAAAAACGGATTTGTACCTGTGAGCGAGTTCAAATTATTTCTTGAAACACCTCTACCAAATCCACCACTAAAACTTGCATAAGGAATGATGATTTCCTTCACCAAATTGTATTTACCATTGATGCGCGGGTAGATGTATGGGGTGGTTCCATCTGCTGACATTTCTGCCTGCAACTCCAAACCTACTTCTACTCTCCACTTGTCGTTTTGCGTGATAAACTTTGGATAAATCTTAGCAATGAAATTGTTGTTTACCTCTGGAATAGAATCATACGGTTGAAATGTATAAGGATTTGCATAGCTGATAGAGTTGAAATCTGCCAACAAATCAAGATCAAACAAATGCGTGCCGAAATAGGTATTCATATTTCCTTTCCCAACCACATTATGCTCAATATTGGCCATGTATAAGTCAGAGAAAAAATGATATCCCAAGTCAATCTTGTGATTCAATTTGGATGAATCATTGTAAAAGCTTTTCAAGCTCAAATCGGTTGACCAATCATTATATACCTGCTTAAATACTTTGTCTTGCAAATCTGGCTCTATACCTGAATAGTAAGGATTGGTTTCATCAAACCCATAGTACATTACTCGCTCGCGATCGTACCCCACATTCGCATCAAGCGCATGCTTCTTAAAGAATTTCTTACCGTAAATAGAAGTATTAGTGTGATTGTATGGCGCTGGTTGAGCAATTGTGCTGTAATTGCCTTGTGTACCAACACTGTTCAATTTAAACCCAAGCGCTCCATTTCTAGATCTCAATGTATTCAAATGAACATCTGCTAAGTAATTGATTCCATTGCCGACTCCAGCTTTTGCGTATCCACGATACAAAGGATCAAGCGGCTCGCCTTTCATTTTAGCAGCTTTTATTGTCTCTGGAGTATAAGTTGTAGTGTATTGCTCATTTCCAAACATATATCTTACCATGGGCTTAGCTACCACAGTATCTATTACACTTGGAGTTTCCACTAGCTTTTTTGCATCAGCAATAGTTGGCTTATAATTGACCACAATGATCATTTCATTCTTCAATGTGTCTTCTTCTCCTGTTCTATTATTGGTTTGAGCGAAGACATTTACCGCTAAAAACAAACCGGTAATGGTTATGATTAATTGCTTATTCATTTCTTAAAGTGTCTTGAGGTGCAACTTGGTTTTCAGGGCTAACATTCTCATCAAAATCTATTTCGATAACTGGTTCTTCAACCTCCTCGGGTTGTGCCTCAATTTCTTCTATTCGTTTCAATTTATCCATAGCGCTCTTCTTCACTTCATCGTCCTCAACATAGTTGTCAATTATGCTTTGAAGCGTAGCTTTTGCTTGAAACAAATCACCACGAGTAACATAGATTTCTGCCAATAGCACCAACGATTTACCCAACCAAAATGCCTGCGCCTGATGGTTTTCTACCAGCTTAAACACCAATGCTTCTGCCGAATCTAAATTGTCTTTTCTGAATTCAATTTCCGCTTGTAAAAATGATGCCTCAGCAGCCTGAGTTGGACTTCCATTTTCGGCCACTTTCGCCAAAAACACAATTGCCTCGCTGTTTTCATTCAATTGTAAATTGCTTTTTGCAATGATCAAATTGGCTTCATTCTTAAGCTTCTTATCAGCGTTTTCATTTTCTAGAACTGAAAGTGCATTTGCAATAGCTCCTTGAAAATTATTTAAATAAAAATTACAGCGCATTAAACCAACAGCAGCTTCGTTGAGGTTGCCTTTGGTTTCGCCCAACATGCTCAATCGTTGATAAAATGCCTGAGCATTTGGGTAGTTCTTTCTCTCAAAATTGATACGAGCAGCATTAAGCAATGCATTTTCACTAAACTTACTTCTAGGTTGTTCAGCAACAAATTCAAAATCTGCTTTTGCTCTATCTACTTGTCCCATTTTTATCAAACACTCTGCCCGATAAGAGCGTGCATTCAACTCGAAAATGGCTTTTTCAAAGCGCATTAAATATCGATCAAAGCTTTGAACCGCTGCTGCACATTGTGCATTGAAGTATTGTTGTTCTGCTGCATTATAATTGATAGAGTCAAGTGCGAATTCAGAGATGTTTACAAAATCTAGCGAAGCAATTAACTCTTCGTATTTGGCTACTTCATTTCTTTCTGTGTAGATATTTTTCAATCCTTGAAGTGCTTCGCGTGTGTCTTCGTAGGTTGGAAATTCCTTTA
>CAZWXC010000034.1:0-11071 GCA_964637935.1 uncultured Flavobacteriales bacterium
AACGAACGAACATTTGTAATTGCTTCTTCTAGCGCAAAAAAGTCGCTTACCTCTCAGAGCATCAGAGCTGTAGGTACAAATGGAGCATTCAATAATGTGAATTTCCAAATCGATTCAGCTTATCTGTTCATCACACATTCAAGTTTGAACAACGCTGTTCAAGCTTATAAAACGTACCGCGATCAATCCTATAATACGGCCATTGTAAACATTGAAGACCTCTACGATCAGTTTGCTTATGGAATAAAACGGCATCCCTTGGCCATTCGCAACTTTGCAGAGATGGCTATAAATGAGTGGCCATCAAAACCGAAATTCTTGTTTCTGGTGGGGAAATCAATTGCTGAAGCTGAGTTTAGAGGCAATTCAACAAATGCAAATGATGTATTGGTACCAACTATGGGATTTCCGCCAAGTGACAACTATTTGACTTCTGGTTTAGACCAAACAAAAGCGCACGTAGTGGGTATACCAACTGGAAGATTAGCAGCAAAAACAGGTGCTGATGTAGCCATTTACCTTCAAAAAATAAAAGCACAAGAAAACACGCAAGCTCCTATAGCTGGGGCTTACACCATTGATAATAAGCTCTGGCAAAAGCGAATTTTGCAGTTTGCAGGTGGTGATAATGTTTCTGAGAACAATACATTCAGAGGCTATTTAGACGGTTATTCAGATTATGTAACCGATAGTTTGATGGGTGCGCAACGCATTCTATTTAGTAAAACATCAGGTGATGTAATACAAAAACTAGATGTGGATTCGGTGCGAGACTTAATACAAGAAGGTGTTGCTATGATGACCTTTTTTGGTCACGGAAGCGGTAATAATTTTGATGTAAGCGTTGACAATCCAAGTGATTGGGGCAATGAAAACGAAGGTCGATATCCGTTGGTTATTGCAAATTCTTGCTATTCTGGAAACATTCACCGACCCAATTCAAGCCCAAGTATTTCTGAAGAATATGTATTCACACCCAATGAGGGCAGTATTGGTTTTATGGCAACGCCTGATTTGAGTTTTCAAGATCAGCTGAACATTTACACGAATCAATTTCATAAACAGCTCGCCACAACCCTTTACGGTAAATCGGTAGGCGAACAAATGCAAGCAGCGGCCAATTTCATGAACAATAGTGAGCAACAATCTGGCATCGCTCTTGAAATGACGCTTCACGGTGACCCTGCATTAAAGGTGTTTCCTCACCAAAAGCCAGAAATTACTATCAAAGATCCTATTTACGGATCGGCATTGAGTTTCGAGCCAGAAATTATCACCACAGATTTAGATTCATTTAGTGTAAAAGTGGTACTCACCAATCTTGGTCGCAGTGTCACCAACACGTTCACGGTTACTGCAAGTAGATACTTCAATTGTGCGAACGCCACACCAGACGAAATTCAATACAAAACGCTTGACATTCTCAACTTTAGAGATACACTAACATTCACTTTTGCTGTGAATAGCGCGGTTGCGGTAGGGCAAAATTGTTTTGATATTGAAGTAGATTTACCTAACGCACTCATCAATGAGTTTGACAACTTTGGAAACAACCAAGTAATAAGACAAGAAGTTACTATTTCTAGCACCGACATTTTCCCGGTGTTTCCTTACGATTTTGCTGTTGTTCCTGATTTTGACGTAACACTTAAAGCCAATACTGGCCTACCATTTTTGCCAGAAGCAAGTTACAAGATTGAGGTTGACACCACAGATTTGTACAACAGTCCTTGGAAAAAAGACACCACCATTATTCAATCAGGTGCCGTTATTTCATGGAATCCAAGCCTAGCAAGCAGTGGGTTTGCAGATAGCACCGTATTCTTTTGGCGTGTTTCACCAACCAGCGATTTAGGTAAGTACAAAGAGCATTCTTTTCAAGTAATCAAGGATAAAACAGGTTGGGGACAAGATCATTTTTATCAATTCGAGGACGATAATTTTGATTTCCTAAATTACAATCGAGCAAACCGACTAGTAAGTTTTGACAGTGTTGCACGGACACTTTTTGTGTATTGCTTAGCAAATCCAAGTATTGTAAACAACGATGCTTACTTGTCAAATAATCGCTATACACTTGATGGACAGAATACTCCATTAGGTGAAACAGGTGTTGCTCCAGGCGGCTCGCCATCCATATTGATTGCAGTTTTTGATAGTATAGATCTAAAACCTTGGGGAACTTATGGCATTAGAGACGGTTTATTGATCAATCAAAACCACCAATTTGGAAATACCAACAACTATAACCCTAACAATAGCAGAGGCCGCAGGGTTGAATATTGGTTTTCATTTCAGGTGAATTCAACCAATGGTCTTAATAATGCCATCAACATGATTCAAAATGAAGTACCCATAGGAAATTACATTTTGATGTATACTTCTATAAAGGGCCTTTTCAGGATACTACTTATTGGAAAAATCAGCATTACAGCGCTTTCGAGTCACTCGGTGCTGACTCGATCCGATTTGTTGGTAACAACAATCCTTACATTTTCTTGGCGAAAAAAGGCTATCCGAATACAGCGATTGAAGTGGTCGGGAAAAATTCGACAGACAATATTCAGCTTGATACAGAGGTACGCTCGAATATTCAGTATGGAAAAATCAAAGGAACCGAAGTTGGTCCAGCAATGGCTTGGGATAAAGCTTACTTTAAGCATAAAGCCCTAGAAGCCAATAGTGCAGATAGAGCAGAACTAGCAGTGTTAAATGGTGTAACAGAAGAATCGATTTTCGATTTCACAAGCAATTACGAAACGGATATTTCCAGCACTGACGCAGATGATATTTCTACTCTAAAACTGGATTATTTTACAAAAGATTCCGTTAGCCTTACAGCCGCACAACTCAACAATTGGCACGTACTCTATGATCCAGCTCCTGAATTGGCCATTAATCCGATTAAGGGTGTTTTGTTTCCGAGTACTGAAGTAAATGTGGGTGCAGATGTCCGCTTCGGTATCGCTTTCGAAAATGTGAGCGACTATGGATTCGGTGCTTTCCGTGTTCGCTATTGGTTAATTAACAACCAGCGTGAGGTAGTTGCAGAAAAATGGTTGAACTATGACACGCTTACTGCGGGCGAAATGATTTTTGATACCGTGGCTTTTGACACTAGAACTTTGGCAGGAAATTATATGGTTTGGATGGAGGTAAATCCAGAAGATTCTTTATGGCACAAAGAGCAATTTCATTTTAATAATACGGCATTCAGAACCTTTAGTGTTTCTACCGATAATCAAAACCCACTGCTTGATGTAACATTCGATGGAATTCATATTCTTAACGGTGATATAGTTTCTCCAAGCCCAATTATCGCCATGCAATTGAAAGATGAGAACACGCTTCTTTTGCTTAATGATACGAGCAGTTTCGAAGTTTTTCTAATGTCTGAAAACACACAACAAAAGCGTATTCCATTCATAAAAAATGGAGTGGAAAACATGGTTTTTGAGCCTGCAGTTAATACACAAAACAAAGCGAGATTGACTTGGGTTCCAGAATCATTGGCTGATGGAAAATATACTTTAAGTGTAATTGCAAAAGATGCTTCTGGAAATTTGAGCGGCAATACTTCTTACAAGATCGATTTTGAAGTGATCAATAAGAGCAACGTGAGCAACGTGATGAATTATCCAAATCCGTTTACCACGGCCACACGATTTGTATTTACACTAACCGGCTCTCAGATTCCAGATGTATTTACCATACAAATCATGACCGTTACCGGAAAAGTGGTGCGAGAAATTACCAAAGCTGAGTTGGGTAACATTACCATTGGCCGAAACATTACAGAATACGCTTGGGATGGCACCGATGAGTTTGGCGATCGGTTGGCAAATGGTGTTTATCTCTACCGAGTGATTATGAAAATTGCTGGAGAAAATATAGAACACCGAGCCAGTGGTGCTGATGAATATTTTATCAAAGACTTTGGTAAAATGTACTTATTCAGATAGTAACAAGTTGAAGTCGTGCGTTGCCAAAACCAGCTCTTTTGTATAGTCTTTTTGAGGATATTTTAACAGTTGATCGCTTTCCCCCTCCTCTATTATTCGACCGTTTTCCATTACTAAAATGCGATCGCACATGTAGCGTACCACGTTCAAATCGTGCGAAATGAAGATGTAGCTCAATCCATATTCGTACTTCAATTCATTCAACAAATTGAGAACCTGTGCTTGAACTCTTACATCAAGTGCAGACACCGCTTCATCGCAAATAATAACTCGTGGTTCAAGAAGTAGTGCACGAGCAATACATATTCGCTGACGCTGACCACCGCTAAACTCATGCGGATATCTGTGGAGATGATATGGTTTTAAGCCAACTTGAATCAAGAGTTCGTTGATTCTGTTTTGTTTTTCTAGTTTGGTTTTGATGGTGGGATGGGCGTTTAAGGCTTCTAGCAGCGCTTCACCAATGGTCATTCTGGGGCTTAAAGAGCTGTAAGGATCTTGGAAAATGTACTGTATATCATGACCAATTTCATTGAGAGAACCAAGTTCTTCTAAATCGAACGTTTCTTGATCCATTATCATCACTTTTCCGCCATCACGCTGTTCTAAGTTTACCAAACATCGCGCAAGCGTGCTTTTGCCACAGCCCGAAGCACCTACTAAACCTAGTGTTTCGCCCTTAAACAAGTTGAACGACACGTTTCTAACCGCGTGAAACTCACCACGAGATTTGAAAATTCCGCGGCTATTGCTGTATGTCTTGTACATGTTAGTGGCAGTAAGCAATGGATCACTGCTATAAATCTTCTTAAGTTGCATGTTTCTGGATGAAGCACTTATGCGCAAATCTTTGAATACATCAGACAGATTTACAGAGCTTTCCAAGTCTTTACCATCATTAGAAATCCGCATGAAATCGCTAATGGTCGGTAAAAAATAATAGCGACCAGTGCGCGGTGGTCTGCAAGCCAAAAGTCCTTTGGTATAAGGATGTTTTGGTTCTTGAAAGATGTTTTTCACAAAACCGCGCTCCACAATTTTACCGGCATACATCACCAATATTTTGTCAGCAAAATGCTGTACGGAGTCTAAATCATGCGTGATGAAAAGTATGGCTAAGTTGCGCTTTTTCTGAACCTGTTTCAGTATTTCTAAAATCTTAGATCTCACCACAGCGTCAAGTGCTGTAGTTGGTTCATCTGCAATCACCAGTTGCGGATTACACGAAATGCTCATGGCAATTAAAATCCGTTGCAATTGTCCGCCCGAAAACTCGTGCGGATATTTTTTCATGGCATTGGACGGATCGGTTATTCCAACTTGATCAAGCAACTCAAGCACATGTGCATGCGCCTTTTTTTCATTGTATTTCAAATGAAGTTTTACAATCTCTTTAATCTGATATCCGCAACGCAATGCAGGATTAAGAGAAGTCATTGGGTCTTGAAAAATCATCGAAATACTTCGCCCGCGAATGGTTCGCATTTGATGTTCATCAAAATTGGTTAAGTCAAAGCTGATTCCGTCTGAATGAAATAGAATATTACCCTTATCAATGCTTCCACCGCGGTGCTCAACCAAGCGCATGATGCTTAAACCGGTGACGCTTTTACCCGAGCCAGATTCACCAACAAGGGCCACCACTTGGCCTTTAAAAATGTCAAATGAAATATTGTTCACTGCGTTCAATTGGCCCTCGCCAGCTACGAAAGAGGTTACCAAGTTTTTTACTTGCAGTAGTTTATTGGCTTCAGATCTCGGCACCGCTTGTTACTATTTCAGCATCGGTAAGCACAGGAATCTGCTTCATTTTCAAATAAACCTGAGCCAGCGTTACCACATCTTTTTCGCAATAGCGAACAATACGATTAAGATCGTTTTCTTGCCAATAAACTGCGCCTACTTGGCTTCCATCAATATCGTCTTTTGGTGTAGGTAAGCCAAAAACGTGGGCCAATAGCTTCAGGGAAGTATAACTCTTGTAGTCGCCAAATTTCCACATCTGCATGGTGTCGAGATGGTTTACTTCCCATGGTTTTTTACCTGCAATATCTAGTATGCTAGGCAACATAATGCCGTGAATGAGCATGCGCCTTGCGATGTAAGGAAAGTCGAATTCTTTGCCATTGTGTCCACAAAGCAAATGGTCTGGTTTGTTAAAATAGGTATTGAGCAAACCTGCAAAATCATTGAGTAACGCTACTTCGTCATGACTTGCAAAAGATTTTACACGCAATTGTCTTTGGCCATCACGCATCGAAATTATACCGCACGAAATGCACACTATTTTACCAAACTCAGCATAAATGGCAGCCCTACCATATACAGATTCGGGTGTTGGGTTTTCTTCATTGATCATGAATTTAGCCTTGTCGCTCCAAAGTGTTTGGCTGTCTTGCGATGCTTCTTCAAAGGTTTTGTGTTGCGATACAGTTTCTATATCCAAAAACAGAATCTTGCTTAAATCCATGATGTATGAAAATAAAATTTAGATGATCAAGATACCTTTCTTGTTCAAAATAGGAAGTTGAATCATGTTTTCTTCTATCAGGCTGTCGGGCACAAAAATGAATTTCTTGTCAAACAAGGTGTTTCCAGCATAGTAACTCACCCAATATTGATTGTTCAACCCTGTGAGGTCATTGGGAAGCATTTCAACTTCGCAAACGCTCTTGGCAGCGATAGATTCATAAAAGTGGCGTAGTTCTGAAGTTTTAACTTCTTCATCTGCCTTCATTCCATAGCCTCTTGAATTTACAAACACTTTTTCTATGGTTTCATCTAATTGATTCACCACATAAATCTTCCAAACTTCTAAACCTTCTACATTATCTGGTACGGCACAAACGCCCACTTGTTCCACCTTTGGAAATGCTATATCTTCTTTCATTTTTCAATCATCTTCAGCGCCATATCCAAGTAATTGAAAACATCATCTGGATGTGGCCAATTTTTACCGTTGTCTCTTTTGTGCCCCATGCGCACTAAAATCAAATCTTTTTCTGGTACAACTATCACATATTGCCCCTTGATGCCGCGCATAAAAAAGAAGGGCATGCCTTTGTGTTCGCCAAGCCACCAACTGTAGCTGTAACGTTTACAAGGTGTGCCATCTGTTTCTAGCAGATTAGTATACGTTGTGGCTTCGTAGACATAACTGCTGTCTAGGAGCTGTTTGCCATTCCAATTGCCAAAGTCTTTGTAGAGTTTTCCCACTCTTGCAAAATCTTTTGCGGTAGCGTTAAAACAGCAAAATGCTTTTTCTTCACCATCTTCTCTATCAAGAGACCAAAGTGCTTCATGCTCAGCGCCAATCGGTTGCCAAAGCCAATTGGTTGCCAGATTGGCTAAATGGTCTTTTCCCGCTTTCGCCAATATTTCTGACAGTATTTGGGTTGCACCGCTTTGGTAGTCAAAGTATTTTCCAGGAGCATCTACCACTTCATAGTTGGTGAGCAGCAACTCTAGGTTATCGCCATAGTTTGCCTTGGCAGGAAATGCAAATGGATTGATGTAATTTTCATCAAAATTGATTCCCGCGCTCATGGTCAGTAAGTGCTTAATGGTAAGCGTTCGGCCCAAGCCATCGCCATACTGTGGTAAAAATTCATACACAGGTTGATCTACGCTTTTGATCAAGCCTTTTTCAATGGCCATACCTGTAAGCACACCCACAATAGATTTTGCCATCGAAAATGAATTGCTGATAGAATCTGAACCGAAGTCTTCCCAATATTTTTCAAAAAGCAATGAATCGCGATGAATGACCACAAAACTTACCGAAGCAAAATTTTGATGATAAGCTTCTTCTTCAGCGCTAAGCGAATAATTACCAAACTGAGTTGATGTAGGCCATGGCTCAGGATTGCCGGCAAAAACCGTACGATTGGGCATGCCTTTGTATTCTTCTATTCCAGGACCCAAACGACCTTTAAAAACCGTGTTTGCGAGTGTGTTGTATAAATAGTGATGGCCAGTTGCCTCCACTATAAAATGCAAAACAAGCAGCACGAATAAGAATCTTACAATTCTTCTCGTGAGCTTGTTTCCAAATCTTTTATGTGCAGTCAAATGTTATGCTTTGGCGAGTTCACCTTTAAGCCAATCGATCACATCTACTTCTACTGAATCCATTCCACGAAGTTCAGCAGCAAACTCAGTCATCCAATCGCCAAGGTGAATCAAATGTAATGCATGTTCTATTTTAGAATCGCCTACTGCATGATATTCGAAAATACTTGATGTATATTTCTTGTAAACCTCTTTGGTAAGGTTCATTCTTTTAGTGTTGCTTGGGTGGTCAAATGAGCTGTGAAGAAATACCACACATAAGTTATTGTAGTCTTGCCTCCAACCTACCACCTCGTTGTGATTCATTTCTGGATATGCATTGTGCCAAGAAAGCATTTTAGCATTTTCGGCCAACTGCTGTTGCCAGCGTGCGCCAACTCCGTCAAGCCAAGTGGTAGCGTAAATTACAGGTATTCTCGTGTGAGCTACTTCAGCCAATTTTCTCGCTTCAGCGCGAATGGCTTCTTCGTTTGCATCTAGGTAAGCAATGGCTTTGCGTACTTCACCATTCCAATCGCTTGAAGTCATGCCATGCAATTCTGCAATTCTAAAAAGTTGCATCACAGGATAAGCAAAAGCCGCGCGTGGAGGCACACCACCTGGAATAACTACCAAAGGCCAATTGTTGGCATGAGCCAATTCTGTCAATTTACCACCAGAACTAATGCAAACTATGTATGCTTCTGCATCTTGAGCATAAGCAAGAGATTCTAATGTTTCTTCTGTATTTCCTGAATAAGAACAAGCAATAACCAATGTTTTTTCAGAAACAAAAGCAGGAATTGAATAATCTTTTGATGCGATAACCGGTACTGGACAATGCGCTTCAATCATTTGAGACAAAATGGTTCCACCAATACCAGAACCACCCATGCCGCAGATTACTACGTTATCAAAATTAGGAACAGATTCAACGCTGAATTTTTCAGCAATTTCAAGTGCTTCTGTTAGCTGCTTTGTAAAGTCAGCTATGTATTCATTCATTTTTTTGTACATGACGGCAAATATATGCTGACTCAGTCACTTAAATAAAGCAGCTGCAAGACTTATTGTAAATTTTACATATCAAGAGCAAGTTGAACTTCAAGTGCAAGTGCAAGTGCAAGTTCAAGTTCAAGTGCAAGTTTAAGTGCAAGTTCAGGTTTAAGAGCAAGATCAAACTCATACCGAACTTTCGAAATCAAGATCTAATTCTGAAACTACCCCTCAACGTTCTGCTAATTAGCTTTGACGAACTTCTTCGTCTCCACACCTTTCTCCGTTTTCACCACCAAATAGTATAGTCCTGGTTTGAAACTGGAAAGGTCTATTTGTTGAATTACGCGCTGGTCACTTCGGCTCCGCTCAGTGTCCATAAAAAGCGTCTCGTTACCAAGTTGATTAAAAACCGCAACGCTTTCAATCGGGCTATCGGTTTGTATATGCAACAAACCCGTAGTAGGATTTGGCCAAACTACCAACTCATTACTGCTAACTACCAACTCATTAACTAAAAGCGGTGGTTGACACTCAGCAAACTCACAACCTCTCTCGTCTAGTTTTACAATAAACGCATCTTGGTTGCCCGTATCTCCTTGGCTGGGATAATACGTGCCGCCAGCAATAAAACCACCATCTACCGTTGGTTGTATGTCTTGGAATTCTGCGCTAGAATAATCGCCCACTAAACTGGTGTAGGCGCGCTCCATGAGGACGTTGCCGTTTTTGTCGAAGATTACTGCCCAAGGAACATTTCTTGAAGCTGTGGTATCAACATTTAGCTTTGCTCCAGAACCAACAACAATAATGTTTTCATTTTCTAAAACACGCACCACACTGAATGAATGCACAGAACCACCTAAAAGCACACTTTGCCAATCATAAGTTTTGTCCCATACCAGATTGCCTTCTGAGTCCATTTTGCGCACGTAGCCTTGAGCTACTTGCATGTTGCCGCTGCTGCTTTCCTCACTGATACACCCACAAGCAATTACGCCACCATCGGGTGTTGCAGCTAAGTTATTGGCACAATCATTAAAATAACCGCCCCATGTGGTGCGCCAAAGCTCATTGCCCAAAGAGTCGGTTTTTATAAGCAAGGCTTGGTTGTAAAAACCAGGTTCAGAGCCATAGCCGCGGCTTCCACCAAAAAGATATAGTTCGCCTAGCTCAGATTCAATAATGCTAGTACCAACGTCAAAAAAGGATGTGCCAAATGTTTTAGACCACAATAAATCTCCATTCAGTTTATGCTTAGAAACCAAGTAGCTGCCATCTTCATGTTCTAAATCATCATAACCAATGGCAACTATACTGTTGCTTAAGATTTTAGATTGACCATAAAAATTTAAACTATCTCTTGGTTCTTGCTTAAAATAATCTATACTAAAATTATCTAGGTTAATTGAAATAAGCGTTGGATCTCGATTTTGGTAAGGCAATTTAGATGTAGAACCACCTCCAATTACTGCTCGGTTATCTTTAAATGAAGTGGAAGATGAATAGCCTAAAGTTGGAAGAGATGAATCAGCTCCAACAATTATTTTTTGAAGTACGGAATCACCCAGTATTGAAAAGTTTAAAATGTTTAAAGTCCAATATGGAGAAGAATTTGGAATAGAGCTGAATGCAATAAACAAGTTTTGATTATTCAACTCTTTTACATTCAGATTATATTCAACGGAATTAACTTCTGCACTTAGACGCTTAAATAAGTAAGGAGTTTGTGCTAGAGAGCTAAACACGAAAAGCCAACTCCCTACAAAGAGAGTTGGCTTTGGTAATAGTTTAAAAAACTTACTGTTTAACAATTCGAATTGAATTAACCTGATTAGTTCCGTCCTTAAAAGACGCTAAATATAGGCCGGAAGCAAGAGGGTTCATGTCAAAGGAAATATGAACTTGGTCCTTTTTCACATCAATAGTCTTGATTAATTGCCCTCTCAAATCGTAGATAAAAATAGAACCCGCCATCCCTTTGGAATCGAAATTTATAATGCCTGTAGCTGGGTTGGGGTAGGCTGAAAACTGATAACTGACATCTGATAACTCATTAACTA
>CAZWXC010000035.1:0-10987 GCA_964637935.1 uncultured Flavobacteriales bacterium
TGGAGTTAGCACTAATCTGTACACCGTCATTGACAGTTCGTTGGCATTTGATACCATCAACTATACAGTTACAAATACTTGCGGAACGGACACTGTTAGCAATCTGATTCAATTCATTGCTGCACCTGCTCTTTCTGAGGTGATCACTCCAACAAATTGTTTTGGCGATTCTACAGGTGAAGTTGCTATCAATGTGATTGGTGGAGTTTCTCCATACACCTATGGTTGGACTAACGGAACAACAATGGCTATCAATTCGAATTTGGCCGCAGGTGTTTATGGAATTACAGCTTCTGGTGCGAACGGATGTGCGGCATCTGCAAGCCTTGTGGTTACCGAGCCAGCTGCTATGCAACTGCAACTAGATAGTGCAGATGCAGTTTTGTGCAATGGATTTTCTAATGCACATGCGTTTGTTTCGACCAGCGGAGGTACAGCTCCATATACGTTTGAATGGAGCAATGGCGAACTGGTAGAAGATGCTTTGAATTTATTTGCCGGGACAAACAACCTAACCGTGACTGACGCTAATAATTGTACGGAGAGTCTTTCCATTCAAATTTCAGAGTTGCAACCGATTGTTGTTCAATCGAGTGTTTCAGATGTAAGCTGCTTCGGTGAAACTGATGGGGTAATTAATGTTAGCGTAAGTGGTGGCTCAGGCGGCTATACTTATGACTGGTCAAACAATGACTCTTTGCCACAAAGCACGGATTTAGCAAGTGGCATCTATAGTTTGCTCACCACAGATTCTTTGGGCTGCTTTTCGTTAGACACGTTTCTGGTTCAAGAACCTGATAGTATTTCTGTATCAGCACAGTTGCAGGACGCGACCTGTTTTGGTGCTTCGGATGGTCAAATTGTTTTGAGTGTTTCAGGAGGTCTTGGTTCATATAGTTATAGTTGGAATAATGGAATTACCTCGGCAATAAGCGATTCTTTGCAAGCTGGTGCTTATTTGGTTACTGTATCAGACAGTGTGGGCTGTTTTAAAACGGACAGCTTCACTGTATCGCAGCCTTTGGCACTTACTGCCAATGTCATTATTTTAGATTCTATAGATTGTCATAATGGAAATACAGGGCAATTACAGGCAATGGCCACAGGTGGGAGTTCTAGTATTTATGGTTTTCAATGGAGTTCAGGACAAACAACAAGTTCCATTGACTCGTTGGCATCTGGATGGTATTCTGTTACAGTATTAGACGCTAACAATTGCCTCGCATTTGATTCTGTGGAGTTAATCAATCCGTTGCCTATTCAAGTTGATTCTTTCCAACTTACACATCCACTTTGTTATGGTGATAGTAATGGAGCAATAAATACAATCGCCTTTGGTGGAACAGGAACGTTGATTTTTACTTGGTCGAATGGCATGTCTAATTCAAGTATTTCGAACCTTAATGCTGCTTCCTACGGATTGATTATTTCGGACCAGAACGGATGTGCAATTTCAGAAAGTACAACCCTGTCCAATCCAATAGAAATGACATTAAGTTTGACATCTTCAAACAATTTATGTTCTGGAGATAGCACTGGCAACCTTGCTGCAGCAGCGGTAAACAACCAAGGTTCAGTTGCTTTTATATGGTCTTCTGGGCAAAGCAATTCGATAATCAATTCGCTGCCTAGCGGACATTATTACGTAACAGCTACGGATAGCATTGGCTGTTTAGCTATTGATAGTGCTGAAATCACTCAACCAACACCTTTGAGTTTGTCTATTGCTGTACAAAATAATCTGTGCTTTGGAGATAGTATGGGTCAGATTTCAACTGCTGTGAGCGGTGGCGTCATACCTTATTCGTTCTTATGGAGCAATGGTGATTCGGCAAGCTCGGTTGACTCTTTGGCTTCAGGATTTTATTCGCTTTCGGTCTCTGACTTCAATGGTTGTTTGTTGGATACCACACTTCATATTACTGCACCAGATTCGTTGAGTTTTATACTCGATTCATTGAGCAATCCTCTTTGCTTCGGAGATAGTAATGGATATGCGGAAGTGCTAGCTACGGGTGGTAATGGGTCGATCAATATAGTTTGGACCGATGGCTCAGTTTCTTTTCAACGGAATGATTTAACCGAAGGCACTTATTCATTCACAATAACAGATATGAATGCTTGCTCAAAATCGGGGCAACTTCAGACTACTTGGCCTATTTCTTTAACTGCTAATCTCGATAGTATATATCAACCGCTTTGTTTTGGAGAGTCTACAGGATACTTGGCCGTTTTAGCTCAAGGCGGAACCGGTGCGTTGAGCTACTTATGGTCAAATTCTGATACTGGAAATGCGATACAAAACTTAGACTCTGGTTTGTATTCTGTGACCATCACCGATAGTAATAATTGTAGTCTAGACCTATCTCAAGCGATTGTCTGGCCAGATCAGATTGCAGTGAATTTTATGGTTACAAATGCAAGTTGTGATGTAAGCTCTGATGGAAGTTTGATAGCAAATGGCGTTGGAGGCACAGGTTCGTTGAATTATGCTTGGAGCACCACTGATACAAGTATGATGATTGATTCTTTATCTATTGGAGTTTATTCATTATCAATAACCGATAGTTTGGGCTGCGAGGTTGTTGACAGTGCAACAGTATCGTTTTTAGCAACTTCGCCAAGTCTGGTTCCTATTGATGACCAAAATATTTGCCGTGGAGATTCTGTTGAGATAGTGCTTCAAACAAATGCGAGCAATGCATTGTGGAGTAATAATGAGACTAATTTGAGCGAAACATTTATAAACGAAGGATTGTATTGGGTTGAAGTGGAGGACTCAAATTGTTATGCATCTGATACATTCAGTGTTTTTGTGAATGAGTTGCCAATGTTTGATTTAGGTAATGATACCTTAATTTGTGTAGATAGTTTGCAGGTAGGAATTGAGTTGTCAGGTCCGCTTGGTATGGATGCCTACAATTGGAATACAGGCGAGGTCAATCAGCAAATAGTAGTGTACCAAATAGGAATATACAGCTTAGTCGTAATCGACTCCAACGGCTGCGAATATTTCGATGAACTCATGATTGATTCTGGAACTTGTGTAGGCATCAATGATATTGCTCGTTCGATTAATGTTTTGGTTTATCCAAATCCAAACAGAGGTTCTTTTCACCTTGAAGTAGATGGATTTGAAGGTTCACTTTCATATCGATTTATTGACAGTCAAGGAAAGCTGATCCAGAAAGGAACATTGAACCAACAACACCAATTTACATTTGACGCATTGTCAAAAGGATTGTATCAAATGATTTTGGTGACTGAAAGTGGTGCGGTGGTTACTAAAGCTGTGGTCGTTCAGTAAGTTTCATATAAGTTTTCAAAAGTTGAACTTATAGAAAATTCGCTAAGTCTATCTATCAATCACTTCTGACAACTGTTTCCAAAAACGCTGCACAGGAAAACCAACCACATTCTATCTTACCTTTTCTTAGATGCGGATTTACAAAAGTTCAACCCCATTATTGTAAAGAGAAAAGAACTAAAACTTCAATTTTATATCTTCGTAATCCATGACAATTATTCGGTTACAGATTAACGATAAAGTATTGGATAAGGTGCTCAAAATTCTAGGGCACTTTTCTCATGATGAAGTTGAGATCATCAGTGAAGATGAGGATTTCCTTGAGCAAAAGGAGTTTGTGGCAAACGAGCTTCAAAAAATGGATAATGGCGAAGTTGAATTCATTACTGTTGATCAAATGAATCAGCAAGCTAGAGAACTTCTGGCCAAGTATGAAGCTTAGAATTAACCCTAGTTTCTCGAGTAAGCTTTTCGATCAAATTGAATTTATTGCCAAAGACAAGCCTGAGGCAGCTCTGAAATTTTATTTGGACATAGAAAGGAGGATTAATGAAATCCCATCTCGTCCTTACCAGTACAGACAATCTATTTTTTCGGATCAAAAAAACGTTCGAGATCTCATATTTAAAGGTTACGTAGTTACTTTCAGAATATTATCAAAAGAAAAGATTATAGAAGTGTTCTCCTTCTATAAATATCAAAAGAAGTAGAATGGTTTAATCTAAAACCACCACCAACTCCCGCCAAAAACGCTGCACTGGAAAACCGACTACATTGTAAAAATCGCCTTCAATTTTTTGAATGCCGATGTAGCCAATAAACTCTTGAATGCCATATGCTCCAGCTTTATCTAGCGGTTGGTAGTGCGAAAGGTAGAAATCTATTTCAGCTTCGGTGAGTGCGTGGAATTTAACTTTAGTACCTTCTACAAAAGAATGCTGTTTGGTTGCAGTAGTAAGGCTTACGGCTGTAAACACCTCATGTGTTGCACCACTGATTTCTTGAAGCATTTGTTTTGCTTCAGCCAAATTTTCGGGTTTGTTCAATGCGTGACCATTTATCCAAACCACGGTGTCGGCTGTTACCAATATTTCGTTTTCGGCCAACGACCCATCAAAAGCAGCTGCTTTTACTTTGCTTAAAAAGAGCGGTATCTCACCTGCTTTTAATGCCTCAGAAAATGATTCGTCTACGTCTTTGGTTTCTATTCTGAAGTTGAGTCCTAAACCGTTAAATATGTCTTGCCTTCTGGGCGATTTAGAAGCTAAGACAAAGGTTTTGGATTGTATTTTTTGAAGATCATTTTCCATTAAGAAAAATGTTGATGAATAGAAATTTGCAATAAATACATGCTTAAAACGATAAGCATCGTTGCAATTACATTCAAATTGGCAGAATACAAAAAGTGCTTTTTGGTTCTTGATTTAAAGATCAAACCCATCTGCGTTACAATGATTACACACAGCACCAAAAAGATGCTCGACATGCCAGTATGCACATTGGCAACCGAGAAATAGAAATAAGAAATCAACGCGCCAAAAAGCATGTATACCAACATGATGATTCCTTTGGTTTTTGTTACACCCAAAACCACAGGAATTGTTTGCGCTTCGTAATATTTATCGCCTCTTACGTCAATTACATCTTTGGTGATTTCTCGCGCAAGCGTAAGAATAAAGAGTACTGCGCTGTAACCCATGATCCAAAATGCAGGTCCATTAAATGGACTATAACCTAGATCTCGGATTACGTCAGGATGTGCTGCATTTTGAAGTGGAATTTCGAACAAGCCTACAATGAGTGGCGCAAAACCGGCAATGAGCGCAATAACAATGTTGCCTACCAATATGGTGTTTTGGAGGTTGGTGCTGTAAATCCAAAGTAGAAATGCTGCAAGCACAAATAGCGAGGTCAACTCCCACATGCCAAGGCTGTAGCATAAATAAGCCGATGTAAGAATTCCTAAACCTGTGGCTACAATGTGCGTGGCCATGGCTACTCTGCGCTTGATCAATCTACCTACTATGATGGTTTTAGGCTTGTTTATGCGATCGATTTTCACATCGAAATAGTCGTTGATGGCATAGCCGCCAGCGCCAATAAATACGCTTGATAGCACTAATAGCCAAAATTGAAAATCGGTCATGATAAAATCAAAACCGTTGATTTCGATCATTGGCTTGATGATAAACCAGCGTGTAGCTGCCTGAATTGCTGCAACTAAGAGTAATATTGGCAAGCGGATGAGTCGTAAAAAGGCGATTATTACCATGTGAATTCGGCTAAATTATCTAAGTTGTTTTCTGCGTCAAACCACTTGCCTTGAAGGCGCATGATTTGTTCTATGATTTCGCGAACGCAGCCTTCGCCACCTTTTGTCTTGCTGATGTATTTGCAAACAGCCTTAATTTCTGGGCTGGCATCTGCAGGGCAAGCAGGCAAACCAATCATTTTCATGGCAGCCAAATCAGGAATATCATCGCCCATGTACATGATTTCGTCTGCTTTCAAGCCATACGAAAAAATGAAATCTTCCATGGCTTCGTCTTTATGACTTGAGCCTAAATAGCAATCGGTAACGCCCAAACCTCTTAATCGCTCTTTCACCTGAATGCTGTGTCCGCCAGTGATTATTGCCACGTGATAGCCTTTTTTTACAGCCAATTGCAAAGCATATCCATCTTTAGAATGCATTTGTCTCATCTGCTGGCCATCTGGCAAAAGCACCACTTGTCCATTGGTGAGCACACCATCTACATCAAACACAAATGCCTTAATATTTGGCATGAAATCTAAATAGGTCATGTCTTGTATTCTTCGATTAAGCTGTTTGAAAACTGCTCGTAAAATTGCTTTAAACTCGGGTGTTTTTCGAGCAATGCTATGTGTGTGTCAATCACATTTTGATCGTTTCGTCTGGCAGGACCCGTTTGTGCACCTGCCGGACCATGCGCAAAAGCCTTGCGCACTGTTTCTTCCAGCAATGGCATCAGCACATCAAAAGGAACGTTTTGTTCATCAAGCACCGCCTTAGTTAAATAAAGCAAATGGTTGGTGAAGTTTGCGCCTACCACGCCAGCCAAGTGCACCGTTCTGCGCTGCTCAAAACTCAACTCTTGCACATTGCCCGAAAGTTCTTCGCCAATGCGCATAAGGCTGTTTTTGAGACGTTTGTTTTTGCTTTCGATAAACACGGGCACGTGGCTCCAATCCACTTCAAAAAACTTGGTGAATGTTTGATATGGATACAAAACTCCTGTTGGATTTTTTAGTCCTTCAATAGCTGGTGTGCTGCCTGAGCAATGTACAATGGCCACATGCTCATTGGGCACTTTAGCCGCAACTTCGGCTATTTTATCATCAGGAATACAGAGAAAAAGAATGTCTATTTTTTCTTTTAATTCGCTAACGTCACTGGATAAAATAGCATCAATTTTTTTGGTGAACTTAGATCGCCTTTGATTTTTTTCGGCAATGATTTGCTTCACTTCAAAGTCCTGTTCATGAAGCCTTTGGGCTAAATTCCAACCCAAATTACCGATTCCAGCTATGGCAATTTTTTGCTTCATTAATTTTTGCGTCTAGCGCGATTGAAAACAGCCAAAAACGTTCCTAATCCCATTACTATTATTCCTATCCAAAGAACATTTATGCCCGGAAAAACAATTGCTTTCATCACAATGAATTCGTTTTGTTTTGGAGCTTTTTCTTCTAGTTCAAACTTAAAACTTGCAGTTTCAGGATCAATCCCGTTAAACGAAAGTTTTATTCCTAAATCAGGAATACTATCAGGAACGCTGAACGAGAAAGATCTATCTCTGATTACAAACATAGGCTCAATAAGTCGAGCTTGCGTTTCAACGTCATAAACGGTGAATTTCGCGCCAAGCACTAAATCGCTTTCAGTAAGCCCAACACGTTCCTTGTTTGGTTGGCGGTTAAGCGAATCGAGCACCAAAAAAGAGTTTTTCGCGAAAATGGTATCGCCCAATTGCACACTGTGTTCCTCGGTTTTGGCTTCGTTGCTGCGCTCTTCCAATTCGGCATAGGTAATGTGCGTGTACACATCCTGATCTAAATAGTGTTTGGTGTATGGTTCGGCCACATTGCCCATGCGTGGATTTAGCTGCACAAATGGGTAAAGTGAGAAAATAGTTTCAAGCTTTCCTTCACTGTTAGATTGCATGTAATCTACTGTGTAGTGAATAAAAATGCCGTCTTTTCGCTTGCCGCGATAACTCACAAAATAATCGCCCATCATTAGGGTGTCATCTTTCATGAGCAATATGTTTTCATTGTTATTGAAATCTTCACCCAAAATGCTCACATCATACAAGCTTGTGTTTTGAGAAATCACATCACTTTGACTTGTAGAAATGAGTGCGCCAAGCAAAATCATCCCAAAGCCCACGTGAGCAATACTTGGTCCTGCAAGTCTCAGTTTGCCAGATAAAATCCTGATCCAATAATCAAGGTTTGCGGTGATTGCCAAGGCTGAGGTGAAGAGTAAAGCAATCACAAAAGGATTGATAATATTCATAACCACAGCAGTAGCAACGGTGATGATTAGTGATAGCACTAACGAAATAGAAAGATTCTTTAGCAATTCACTCGGCTTGGTGTCTTTGTATTTCAAAAACTGACCAATGGCTACGATCAATGCAATGATGATGGCCAAAGGCATTTGCCATTTGTTATAATATTCTATGCGTTCTGCGCTTTGCGCGAAATTGGTTCCAAACACTTTGTTAATGACTGGAAACGAGGTGCTGAAAATGATTTGAAATGAGCTGATGAACAAGAAAAGTGCACCAATAAACATCCAAAACTCTCGTGACCAAATAGATTCTTCCTTGTTTGCATTTGGAAAGTGCCTAGCGTGTTTTGCAATTAAGAAAATACTGAGGATTACATAAAACACTAAGTAAAACAAGAGCTGACCAGACATGCCCAAGTCAGTAAATGCATGCACACTGCTGTCTCCCAAAACACCGCTTCGGGTTAAGAAAGTAGAGTAGAGGATGAGGCAAAAAGTAAGTGCTGTGAAAATGAAAAGTGATAAAACCGAAGTTCCTTTTTTACGTTGAATCAGCATCAGGTGGCCTGCCGAAACCATAGTGAGCCAAGGCACTAGCGAGGCGTTCTCAACCGGATCCCAAGCCCAAAAGCCGCCAAAACTAAGTGCTTCGTAGGCCCAAGCGCCACCCATTAATATCCCAACGCCCAAAATTCCGATTCCGAAAAAAGTCCACGGAAGAGCAGGTTTTACCCAAGAGATGTATTCACGTTTCCAAAGCGCGGCAATGGCATAAGCAAAAGGCACAAGGGTAGAGGCAAAGCCAAGGAAAAGCGTTGGTGGATGAATCGTCATCCAATAGTTCTGTAGCAATGGGTTAAGCCCACGACCGTCAAGATTTGCAGTGTAATCTGCAATCGTGAATATGGGTAAATCTGCAAAGTCTGGATGATCTCTCAGTAAAACCGTAAACGGATTGCTGCCCAATTTGTATTCGAAAATGTAAATGCCAAGAAGCATAGACGCTAGAATGACCTGCACGCTCGCAAAGACCGTCATCACTGCATTTTCCCAATATTTTGCAACGAAAATTAAAATATTTCCGAGCACTACATGCCAAAACATCCATAGAATAAAGCTGCCCTCTTGACCTTCCCAAAAACAAGAGAAAATATAGCGCAAAGGCATGTCGCTGCTCGAGTGTTGCCACACATAATGGTATTCAAAGTATTGGTTGAAAATCATCATGAATAGCGTGATCACAATGCCCAAAACACCCGCGCTGTGGCCCCAAAATCCGATGCGGCCAAGCTTGCGCCAAGCTTCATCCTTTTTTACTTCGGCTAAAAAATAGGCTACCGTAGAAAGTAGCCCAAATGCGATTGCTATAGAAACGAAAAAATTGCCGATAATGCCTGCCAGCAGGTGCTCTCCGATATACTCCATCGTGTGATTAAAAAGAAGCTTGTTCTTTGGTTTTTACTTCGCCATCGGTATATTTTGATGGGCATTTCATTAAAATTTCGTTTGCGTGAAACTCACCGTTTTCTGCACTTCCAATCAGTACAATTTGTTCTGATCGCTCAAAATCTTGTGGTTTGCTTTTGTGCAGAATTACTTTGTGCTCTTCACCCAAATTATCGGTCATATGAAAAGTGAAAAGATCTGGATTTGTTAACGGATCATACACCATTTCTTGGTCTTTTGCCAACTTACCTACCACGTGAAATTCTTCACCAGGGTTGCTGAATGCTTGCTCAAAATTGGCATAGCTGCTACTATCGTTTATAGCCCCAATCATTACGGCAACTACTACCGCAATCAAAACTACTAGTGTGATGTGTGTTTTTTTCATGATCGATTTTTTTCGATTTTAGAAATTTTGCGGTCTAATGAAATCAAGTAACCGAAAAGCACTAAGAAGATGAGCACAATCACGCCCACAACAACATAGATCTTTCCGTTTTCTCGCATTAAATCAGCCATTTCAGGTTGCGAAGTTTGCGCATTTGTTATTGTAAACAAAAGCATCAATACTAAAGTTGATATGATTTGCCTCATGATTCTTCGTTGCTGAGTTTTTCTATTCTAAATCTTATTTCACTGATCCAAAAGCCAAGCAAAATCCAGCCAATTACTGCGGGATAAAAAACCATACGCATGGTGCTGTCTAGATCGTAGCCACTAAAAGCTGGATTGCCGCCATTTCCTGGATGCAATGAATCTGTCATTCTGGGCAATATGAATACAAAGAGAATCATCATTACGAATGCGAAAATGTTGTAAACCGCGCTCACTTTTGCGCGTTGCAGTTGGTCTTGGAAGCTATTTCGTAAAACTGCATAAGCTAAATAAGCAAGCAGGGCAATAGCCGCTCCATTCAGTTTTGGATCAGAAACCCAAAAACTACCCCAAGTAAACCTAGCCCAAAGCATGCCTGTAACCAGGCCAATTATCCCGAAAACCATTCCTACTTGAACAAATATTTTGGCAAGTGTATCGTACTTATCTTTTTGAGTGTTGAGGTAAGCTATACTGTAGGAAAATGCCATGATAAACATGGTGATCATTGCAAACCAAGAGGTTACATGGTAATACAGGTTTCGAATAGTTTCGTTGAGTATGGCAAGTGTTGGCACAGGCATGAGTAAACCTGCGATAAGGGTGTAAATCACTAAAACAATTGCTGCAATTTTAAAGCCGATTGGTAGCTTCACTTGGTCTTTAAATTATTCGCGCCAAAGGTACGGAAACAACACTATTGAAAGGGCGAAAGACACTACATTAAGACCTATTAAGACGAATAGATACTTGAGCTGAACCGAAAGCTCTATTCCATCGATGGCGTTTTTCATGAGTGTGGTTGCAACTAACATAAGTGGCAAAAGAATTGGCAATCCTAAAACCGCCAATAAGGTCAAATTGTTTCCAGCTTTTGATGCAATGGTTGATAATAAACTTAACACAAACGCAATGCCTGTGCAACCTAGCACTACGCTGCTCCAAAACATGAGGTTGTCTCCAATCACTACAGAAAATAATACTTGATAAACAATAGCAGCGACAATGCCAAGAATCAGCATGACCAAGCCGTGATAAATCATTTTTGAAGCAATAAATTCTGTAGGATTTACCAAGGTGTATAGGTAAAGCATGCGGCCTCT
>CAZWXC010000036.1:0-10863 GCA_964637935.1 uncultured Flavobacteriales bacterium
TTAACTAACTAAAAAAGTTGTTAAATAGCAATCTGAAGCGTTACAAAAATCATTCTGCGCTGAGCAGGAATAATACCAGGACCAGGATAGCCAGTGGCTCTGCGCGTAAAATAGATTTGATCTGTTAGGTTGTTGATACTTGCTTCAAGTTTGATGCGCTTGTAGGTGTAGTTTGCCGAAGCGTCAAGCACGGTGTAAGATGGAATAACGCCCACGGTAGCATCTGGAAAAAACTCCGCATTGGTAGCGTCTGTAAATTGCTGGCTCACATAGTTTGCTTGAAGGCTGGCGCCAAAGCGTTTCACCTTGAGTGCGAAACCTGTTTTGTAGTTAATGGTAGGCACATTTTCAACCAAGTTTCCACTTACCGCAGACGATTCTGAATTGGTGTATTTGGCGCTAACCAAAGCAATGTTATTAAACCAGCTAAACTGTGATGTTGAGCTCTTTTTACGCCATTTAAAAAAGTCAAATTCCTCAAAAACTTCAATCCCAACAAAGCGTGCATTTGCAATGTTGTTGCGGTAATTCACAATGCTTTTCACGCCTTCTTTATCGGTGATAGTCGTGAGCATTTCGCCAATACGATTTTGGTACTGCATCATGAAAATACCCGCATCAAAAGTGAAGGCTTCTCTCAATGCTTTGCCTTTTATTCCAGCATCAACAGTGTAACCTGTTTCGTCTTGCATGTTGGGCGCAATCACCAAGTTTGGATTGCTTACGTACAAGTCAGAAAAATTCATCGCGCGGTAGTTTTGTGAGGCATTTGTATAGATTTCCAATCCTGGTTTGCATCGCCAAAGAGCGCCAATTCCGAGTAAAAAGATATTACGTGTGCGCATATTTCCATCTTCAATTCTAGATCGATTGAGCAATTCATTAGTCAGTGGGTGGCGTGTTATTTCTGTATAATAACCGCTGTTTCGAGTATTGATATATTCATAACGAGCGCCTGGCGTTAAGTACCAACATCCAGAAAGCGGAATCAACATTTCCGCGAAAGCGGCCACATTATGCGATGGAAATTTAAAGTCAGACCCTTCTAAATCGTCAGGCGAAATGAAGGTAAAACTTGGCTCGTCAAAACCAATAGCTTTACCCTGACGGTTTTGAGTAAACCCGCGATATAAGCGCGCTCCAACCAAAAAAGCGCCTGGATTTGATCGCAAATTAAACCGCTGAATCAGGCGGGTTTCGTTACCTAGATTAAAGAATTCGCCTAGAATCAAATCTCGTGCTCCGCCTGTGTCGGTGCGGGTTATGTTGCCCAAAAAGCCCAATGCCGCACGGCTGCTATTCACCATAAAGGTTTTGCTGTTGAGCGAAAGATTTTTGGTCAACTGCCCGTTGATTGTCATGTTGGCTACATTCCAATTGATTCGAAACCAATTTCTATCTCTAAAACTCTGATTTGGATTGTCTTGAAACTGTCTATCGGTCAATCCACCGGGCTGTTTGGTCAAATAATAATAGTGTGAATAAGCGAGATCAACGCTCCATTTTTCATTCAATTTCTTACCCAAACTGCCATAAAATCCATTGGCGTTGTAATCAGAATTTGGGCGCCAACCACTGCCCTGTTTATGTTGGAAATAACCGTAATAATTCCAACCATTCTTAGAACCCGAAACACTGTTGAACGTGCCATAGAAATTATAGCTGCCCAGCGTTTGGCGGGAGATAACTTCTAAGGTTTTGTCAGGGTTTCCGCGCTTCATTTTAAAATTAAGCAAACCGCCAAACTGCGTTCCATATTGCAAAGAAGCAGCACCACGCACTACTTCTATTTGCTGCACTGCCTCCATGGGTGGCGTGTAGTAACTTTCAGGATAGCCGAGTGCATCTGCAGCTATGTCATAACCATCTTGACGTGTGTTAAAATTGGTGGTTCTCTTCGGATCTAAACCTCTTGCACCCACGCCCATCTGCAAGCCACCAGCGTCCGTTTCTTGCACATTGATGCCCGCCACTTTTGCAAAAACTTGTCTGCTATTGTTGGTACTTTTGTTCATCGACATTTCGTCAAGCACCACTATTTCGTTTTTCTTGGCTGCGTAAAGTCCGTCTACTTCTATGTATTTTAAGTAGCTCATGCCAGCTGCGCTGCGGCTTTTCTCTTCTACTTCTACCGATTTAAGCGTGTGGCCAATTGGCTCTAGTTTCACTATCTGCTTTTCGCAATTTTGGGTAGCGTCCAATTCTAACGTAAGCGCTTTGTATAGAGGAACAAACACGGTAACAGTGTGCTTTCCAGGGCTTAAATTAGTGATCATGATTTCGCCCTTAGCATCGCTCTTTACTGAAAAACTTGTGTTGTCTAAAAACGCTTCTGCTCCAGCAAAATCGGCATTTTCAGTTTCAAGTTGCAAACGAATGCATTGCGCATTTAGCAACCCAATACTGGTAAAAACTATGGCGAATATGATGGTGAACTGCTTCATATTTCGCTAGTGGTTTCGGTAAAAGGTAAAATCCACGTTTTGTTTTCAAAACCATCTCTTACGCTACTCAAATCAAAGTCAGCATCAATAAATCTACGACTCGCGCGACCGTTAAATGTGACGTATACATCTGCCTTTACAGCAGCAGCGGTTACTCCATTTTTAGCATAATGCGCTTTTAAAAAATCAGCGTATTGTAGCATAAAATCAGCTTGCGTGCTCATCATTTTTTCTTGCACTGGCGTAAGAAAATCTCGGTTGTCTACTTCAATCACATTGCCTTGCGTGTCTTGCACTTTAAATTGAGCGTAGCCTGCTTTTTCCATCAGCATTACGCGCCAGCCAAAACGATAACCTTGCTCGTGCCAAAACGGATTTCCAGGATAAAGCACATGGCGAAAAGGAATCAAAATCTGAAAAGCAACAAAGGCTGCTAAAGCAATTTTGAATGGATAAGAAAGGCGTTCGCTTCCATAGCTTACAGGTGCTACTTTTTGGTGAAAACCGAAAAAAGCATGCACTTTTTGGTGAAAACCAGCAGAGAAGAAAATGAGTGTAGCGCCCATCATAATAAACGGGAACATGCCAATTTGAAACATGACATACGTGAGCACATGAAAAACAATGACGGCTATGTAAGCCAACCAGCGCGTAGGTTTGACGATCAATAAAAGAGGAATGAACAAATCATACAAAGCGCCCGCCCAACTAAACACGTAAGCCGTGGTTTTGTAAGGCATCAACCAACCGATGATCGGCAATTGATCTTGCGCTGGCAACCAGATGGCCAAAGGCATTGCGTTTAAAAGCCAATCGGCATTTAACTTGGCCAAACCAGCTAAAAAGTAAACTAAGATCAATTGAAATTTGATGGAATTGATCGCCCATGCGGCTACTTCATTTTGCGCTTTCGCGAAACCCAACTTCACATCAAGCGCGTGCAATCGATTTGCAGGCAAAAAAATGAGGAGCAAGCCCACCAAACTTACGAAGTAGTAATGGTTGAGGTAGTAGGTAGCGTCTAGCAATTCCACATAAGTGAAACTCAGAAAAAACAACACAGCCGAAATGCGGTAAAATGCGCCCAAGGCAATGCCCAAAGCGCCAATAGCCATGATTGCAAAAACCATATAAAGCCCAGTTGCGCTGATTTCAGGAACCCAATAAAAACCGAAGTATTTGAAATGAAAACTTGGTTCGATGTATTGCGTTTCGATCCAGCCATTGAGCCAAAAACGTATTACACTGGCCAGCATAATCAAACCAAATAAAACGCGAAAAGTGACCAACGGAGCGATGGACACTTTTGCTGAAGTAATGCCATGTAAGGCGCGCCTAATCTCCATCGTTGTCTTGATAGGTGATTTGCACACCCAGCTGCGAAGGCATATCTACTTTGAGCAATACCACTAGGTTTTGCAAGGCAGTGTGAGCCGTTTCTACCTTACTTGGTTCATTTTCGATGGCGCTTGCTAAATCTGTAGCTATTTGATTAAGTGCCGTTTCTGCTTCTTCAAAACCAGCAATAATTTCATCGCTCAAATCATTTTGATTGTATTTCGCGCCAAGCGCATCTAAATAATCATCAAAACCTTGGCTTTCTTTTCCAGTAAAGGCTTCTTTTATGGCAACCAAATTGGCGCTTGCCAAGGCTAGGCTTTGCTTTGAAAATGGCGCTTCAATTTTATCTGTTTGAGTTATGCCCAATGTTTTTTTGCCTAGTGGAATACCGATTTTGGCGTTTTTCAACAACTCAAAATCATAGTTGAGTTGATTCACCAAAAGGCTGATAGAACTGCCTGCGCTGCTGCCCGTATTTTGGGCAAAATCTGAACGGTAAGTTCCTTTCCAGGCATCATTAACCACAGCAATTTTGGTTTGAACCATGTCAAAATTTGCCTTGAAATATGCCCAATGGTTTTCGTTTTGTAGCTGCTGAAGCACGATAGAATCTTCTTCTGAAAAAAGCAAAAACTCCATTGCCGGAAATCCTTTTGCAGCTGCGTCTTGCGTGCCATCAAGCGAATAATCAGCCTGACCAATTTTTTGGTTAACCCTTGCAGTATCTAGCGGAAAAGTGTTGACGCTCAAGCGTAAATTTTGCTCTGCTGCTGGACCAAATTCAAATGGCGAACAAGCTTGCCAAAGCAAATGCGCTTCCATCACTGAAGTGCGGAGCGCATTTAACTTAGCTTCCGTCTGCTCTAACTCAAACTCCCCGATCTTCCCCTCAACCTCCGTCAATTTTTGCGATACAGCATCATAAGAGGCTGAAATAATGTTTTCGCCAATGTTTTGAAGCATGGCTTCTTTGTCAAAACTTTCGCCTGATGGATCGACAGGTTCGGGTCCTTTACAGCTTGATAATTGGAATGCGCTTACCAATATCACAACCGAAAAAAATATGCTTCTCAACATGGTATTATAAAATAGTTTTGATTGCTTCTAAGCCAAAAATGCTAGCCAACTGATCCCGAGCTGCGGTTAAATCACTTTCGGTAACCTCGTAAAAATTGTCTCCAATTTTCGCTTTTACCGCATCAATTTCAGTGGTACTAATCGTGCGCCCTTCGTTGTATAATAAATTGTTTACAAAGGCCCAGCCTTCGCTCAGTGCGTGGTTTCGGTTAAAATCGTCACCAATGTTGGTAATAGCCGAATTCAAATAATGAATGGCCAGTCCGGCACACAATTGCTCCCAAGCGGCACGAGTCTCTGTAATTGCTGAATCGCGAACTACATAATTGCCTTTATTAATCGCTGCTCTTCCCTTTCTCAATGCATGACCAATAGACTCAACGCTATTAAGAGCGGCATCTCTGCTCACACTATACTTCGCCCAATAGCGCACATTTTCTTGATCTGTAGGAAAATCAACTGTAGCACCAAAGTAGCCATACGCCTCGTCCCAATGGTGCTGCATCGCTGTGCCTTCGCCTTCAGTAACGCTTGTGTTGTCTACATCCATTTTGCTATCGCCCATGTAGATAGTGGTAGCTTGGTAATAGAAAACCGCGCCCATGATGCCTTTTTCCACCAACTCAGCATATTCCATCCCGCTTGCGCTGAAAAGTCGCGAACGCGTGCTATCTGCATTGTACATCACACCTGCGGTGCCGTTGCTAGCCGCTTGTGTGCTTTGGCTTGCTGTTTCCGCTTCTGCGAAAAGCACTTCAAAATCACTTACGGCCAACTCAAAGCATTTGCTTTTCAAATCTTTGGTAGAGCTAAACGAAAAATTTCCACCACCATCGCCATTGGTATTGGCAAACATGTCGTTTAGTTTTTGAGCATCGAGTGTAACTCCTGCAGTATTAGCCGACTCTAAATATTCAACCAACTCATCAAGCTGATCAAGACGTTCGGTTTGGCCGCTAAAACTCACATTAGAGAAACTATAAGTAGAAGGTACTTCTACTTTGTTGCTTGGTTCTGTGTCTACAGGATCTTCTTTTTTACAACCTATCAATGAGCTAGCTACAACCGCCAACAACATCCCCGCAATCCGTGCTTTCATGTTTGTTTTGTTTATTTAGACTGTTTTTAAATAACGCTGCAAACATATTGTCGCTAGTGGGGTGCGGCAATACCTCAAATAGGGTATTTTGACAAAAATCTCCCAAAAGCAAAAGGCTTAACGTAGCCTAAATATTGGGTTAAAGTGGAGCTGGATTTTTAGAGGAGTATTTAGAGCAAGTCAACATTTTTCAAGCTTGAAACTTTGGAAATGTATACCAAAACAGAAAATGATAATCTTATTATCCTTCTCTCTTCAAAATGCCCATTTTTTCACCAAGCTCTAACGCAAATTGCTTGATTTCTTTGGCGTTTTGCTCATCATTGGTGGCGCGCTGATAGGTGTCGCTCAGGCTCAAAAGCATCTGATGCACAAAAATTTTCATGTCGTCTACTTGCATGTCTTTGGTCCAAAGGTCAATGCGAAGCGTGTTTTTTTCATTGGTGTCCCAAATGGTTAGAAAAGCCGCGTCACAAGCGCCCTTATCTTCAGAATCACTCGCTTTCCACACAATGCTCTCAGGAACATTGTTTTCATCCATACCTATTTCAAATGTCAATTCTGATTTTTTCGTGCTCATCTCTATGATGGTTTGTATTTGCTGATTTTTAAAATTTTTCGTGCGTCATGCTCGTTCATCAAAGCCTCAAGATCAATTGTTTCTTGCTGGCTCATGTATGCTTTTACGATTTGCAAGCCCACATAATAACCCATTCGTGCGGGCGATTCTTTCACTAAATCTACGGTAAATGGTCCGTCTCGCGTAAACTTGGCAATGGTGCCCACTTCGGTGCTGAACAAAATGTCTTTGTCAATAAAGTGTGCCCATACATTTTCTTCGTGTGCTTCGGCCCAAGCTAATTGTGTAGCCGAATAGTTGATTTTCAAAGAATCTTCCGTTGCTGGAAAAATGGCATCAAGGCAATACAGCCGCTTTCCACCATGGATAATTTCATCCAATAAACTCGGGTTTTCTGCTTGCAGCAAAAACTCGGTTTCGAGCCAAGCTTTCATTATTTCTACTGGCAAATGCTGTTCGTCCATTCGGCTGCGCAAATACAATGGAATTTGCAGGTAATCGTAATAAACCGCGTTACCTCCTAAATACATTTCTAACGGAATGCCAATAGTATTTTCGGTAACTGCCAACGGAACATTGAAGCCGCTTTCAATGGCAATATGAATTGGTACAGATCGGTTTGGGAAATAATATATATAGTGTTTCCAAGCCTCAGTGAGTTCTGCCTCAACAGCGCTTAATGATTTGTATTTCTCTTGCACCGTTTCATGCACTTCTAGCATGGTAGCATCTGTTGCAAAGCGTCTGATTTCATTGAAAAGATTAGAATCTTCAAGCGTTCCAAGCGACAAAACATCTTCTACATAGCGCTTGTAAAAATCGGGATGTGATTCACGCCATTGCGCATCTAAGGTGCGATAAGTGACAGCCGACATATCAAACCAAGCACTATCCCATCGTTCTATCTTTATATCTACCTCCATGTTAGACACGTCTACGCTGAGTCTATCTTCGTCACAACCAACTGCAAAAAGCAATACGATTATTAAACAAAGCGTTGTTTGCACTGTGGTATTTATAGAAGTTTGCACCATCAAAGGCCGTATTAATTTTGGCCGCAAATGTAAGGAGGCTAATTATGACTAGATTAAAAACGTTGATAACCGCGCTTTTGCTTGGCACAAGCGTTTTGGCTGGCGCTCAAGAGAGCGATATGGAAGACCGTAAAATTCGTCTTGGCCTGCATGCGAGTCCAAATTTGGGTTGGATGAAGTCAGACATCTCGCAGTTTGAAAAAGACGGATTACAACCGCGTTTAGGCTTTGGATACGGATTAATGTTCGATTACAAATTCAGTGAAAGCTCAAACTACCTTTTCTCTACTGGCTTTAATATTACCTCAAGCGGTGGTGGCTTGATTGAGCCTTATGACTCAACTTCGGTATTTGTTCCCAGCGCTGGTGTTACTACTGAGATTTACTACACAGGTAAAATGGATAGAACCTATCGATTAAACTATGTGAATGTGCCTCTATTGCTTAAAATGCGCACCAACGAAATTGGTTATATGAGCTACTTCGCAGCCATTGGTATTGATTTAGGTTTTAGAACGCGCGTTTTTGCCAATGATCAGTTTGATTGGGAGGATAATTCGGCTGGTCCAGCTCTTGGAGATTCAAGAAAAGACTTGAACATCACGAAAGAGATGAACTTTTTTAGAACCGCACTTAACATTTCAGCCGGAGGCGAATACAATTTGACTGGTAACACCAATATCTATTTTGGATTAGGCTGGCACAATGGTTTCTTAAACGCCTTTAGAAACAAAGACTTCAATAGAATTTTGGAACCAAACTCAAGCGGTTATCCAAAAATTGACGAGAATACAAACAGAGGAATCGAGTCTGTTAAGAAAAAAGCATTTAGCAACTACATTTCGCTCGACTTAGGAATTTTCTTTTAAATGAATGTAACAGCGGTGATTGACCACATTAGCTTGTGGTTGAAAACATACTCAGAAAAAGCAGGAACCAAGGGTTTTGTAGTTGGTGTTTCGGGCGGAATAGATTCTGCCGTAACCTCCACTTTAGCTGCGAAAACAGGTTTGCCAGTGATTTGTGTAGAAATGCCAATCCATCAGCATCCTGACCAAGTAAACAGAGCAATTAAACACATTGAATGGTTGCAAAAGCAATACTCAAATGTTCAGTTTGAAAGCGTGGAGCTCACCGGAATTTTTGATGCCTTTGTTGATGCGTTACCAGAATCAAAATCAGATTCGGCAAACATGGCTTTGGTAAATACGCGTGCTCGAATTCGTATGACCACACTTTACTATTTTGCTGCGCTAAAAGGCATGTTAGTGGCTGGCACAGGAAATAAAATTGAAGATTTCGGCATTGGATTTTTCACCAAATACGGTGATGGCGGTGTAGATATTAGTCCAATCGCTGACCTTACCAAAACTGAAGTGTATGAAGTTGCGGCTGCATTGGGCGTAAATCAAGACATTCAAGATGCACCGCCTACCGATGGACTTTGGGGTGACGACCGTACCGATGCAGACCAAATCGGAGCTACATATCCCGAATTAGAATGGGCGATGAATTTTTCAGGAGAAGAAAATACATTGACAGAAAGACAGGCTGAAGTGTTAGCAATTTACAGACGCCTGCACCGCGCAAACCTGCACAAAATGGAGCCTATCCCCGTTTGTAACATTCCTTCAACATTTCGCTAATAAGAAGTATTTCACTATCAACAATCAGAAATTTACAACTTGATTTTCAAGTTTTTAAACTGTTTGTAACTTTTTTATTTCTTTTGAGTAGACTTTATCCTAAAACCTACTCAGATGATTGAAAAAATAAAAGTATTTGGTACTATGCTTTTTTTAGCCGTACTGATCATTTATGTAGCAGTAACTGTTTGCTAAAACGCTGTTACTTCTTTCTTTCCAAGCTTTGTGATAACTATACCGTCCAGGTATGACTACCTCGAATGAGCTTGTCTAAATCTCCTTCTCCTTTAATCTCAACCGCTCTATCAAGCTGAGCTTGCATAGCATCTTCGTATCTAAATCTATCTTCTTGGTAAAGCACACCAAAAGCTCTTGGCAAAGCATTTTCGGTATGTGGATCATCAAACACACGTGTCAACAACATGGCTTTTCCTATGTCTTTGGAATCGTGAATCCAAAGGTCTTCAGCGCTGAAATCAGCCAACGAAACCACTTCAGGTTTCAGGCCATTTAAACGAATGCCCTTGTCTTGATTCGCACCAAAAATCATTGGTTTTCCTTCTTCCAAAATGAGTGTTGTGTCTGCTTTTGTGCTTTTGTCTGTATACACTTCAAAAGCGCCATCATTAAACACATTGCAGTTTTGGTAAACTTCTATAAAAGAAGTTCCTTTATGCGCATTGGCGGCAGCCAATACATCACGCATGTGTTTTGGATCGCGGTCCATTGAGCGTGCTATAAATGTGGCCTGAGCACCCAAAGCCAACGCTGCCGGATTAAAAGGATGATCAAGCGAACCCATCGGTGTAGACTTAGTTACTTGGCCTTTTGGCGAAGTAGGCGAATATTGACCCTTAGTCAAGCCATAAATCTCATTGTTAAACATCAACACATTCAGGTCGAAGTTTCTTCTAAGCAAGTGAATCAAATGATTGCCGCCAATAGAAAGCGAATCGCCATCACCTGTGATTACCCAAACGCTAAGATCAGGTCTTGACGCTTTCAGGCCACTGGCAACCGCAGTTGCCCGACCATGAATAGAATGAATTCCATAGGTATCCATATAATATGGAAAACGCGATGAACAACCAATTCCACTTACAAAAACGGTATCTTCTTTGGGTATACCAGCTTCGGCAAGTGTGCTTTGCATTTGCTTAAGAATGGAATAATCTCCACATCCTGGGCACCATCTCACATCTTGGTCAGATGCAAAATCTTTAGGACTGTATTTTGGGGCTGTTGTAGTTTCGGCCATGACAATACTTTATGCTGATTGAAGCTATTACTTCAGATTAGACAAAACGTTTTCTTTAATTTCTTTTGATGTGAATGGCATTCCCTGAATCTTATTCACGCCTTGTGCATTCACTTTATATTGAGCATTGATCATATGAACCAATTGCCCATTATTGATTTCTGGAATCATCACTTTCTTAAATTTAGAAAGTAATTCACCTGTGTTTTTTGGAAATGGATTCAAATACCTAAAGTGCGCTTGACTCACTTTGTATCCATCCTGAATCAATTCACGAACCGCAGTGCGCGAAGCTCCATAAGTAGAACCCCAGCCCAACACCAAAATATCACCTGAATCTTCACCCAATTCGATGGCTAAATCTGGCACATCTTGCGCAATCAA
>CAZWXC010000037.1:0-10809 GCA_964637935.1 uncultured Flavobacteriales bacterium
GGCGTAAGAAAGAAAAGTCAATAATTTATTATGATTATACAATTCTTGAAATGCCATTGGAATGTAAGCTCCATCTTGAGGCGCATCTAAACTGATAAATAACCGCGTATTGTGCAATAATTGTGGTCTACAGTTGAGTTGATTTTGATTAGCCTCCATCCAAAGCAAGGCGTAACGTGCAACTACTCCACCCATGCTTTCACCTATTACCACAAACTGATGGAGCGTATCTATATCATTTGGCGATAATTGACATTTTAAATCATCTATAAAATTGACAAGTCTAGCTGCGTTATCTTGTATAGCATCTCCAGGGTGTTTCCAGTTGACAATGGCTACATTGTATCCATAATTTCTAAGCTCTGCCAAGCTAGTTTCCTGAAAAACATCACTATAGTGACTTCGAACCCCAAGCTGATTGAAAAAATCAAATCCTTCGACATATATGATATATTTCTCTCCAAGTTCAGGCTCATCATCTGTTGTACAACTTGAAAATATACCAACCTCTATACCTGGATAATCATCGGTTAAAATAGTAGGCAATTCTACATTTTGCAATAAATTAGAATCCCATTCAATCACAAACTGTGTAAAATCTATCGTATCACCATTTAGGTTATTAACCACTGCCGCTCGGGCAGCTCCGCCTCCGTTGTTATTAGAATCAAATTCTACGACAATGTAATCCAATGTATGGGGATCTATTTCTTGGTAACCAACATTATCGCCAAAATCAATAAAAAAAGTATATAATCTAGAATCTTTATCTCCTGAAAATCCATCAGTCAGACTATCGAATAGAAAATTTTGTGGATTAATTCGAAAGACGGTTTTTTCAGCATTTAAGCCGCTTTTGAATACCGTTCCAGCGAACACGCGCTTTTGCTCATAGGGTAAGCTATCTCTATTGGGATTGTCAATCAAATGATTGCCTAAAGTGTCGTAATAATAATAAGTGCTATCAAACAGCACAGTAGAATCTTTGAGATGATAATAATTCATGAGAATGAATCCTATGTCTACTGTATCAAAATTGCTTTTATCAATATGACTGTAGAATTCATCTACGCGCTCATAGTTTGAAGTGTCAAATTGAGACCACCACATCTCTTCGTAGATAACAGACCAGAGGTTTTCATTGAGGGTGTCTTGTAGATTATAATTATCCCAGAAATGAGGAGAAACAAAATGGGCAGCGTGATCATAAAAAAGTCTTACATCAGGACTTGTATAATTAACCCCAGAGAAATAATGCCTTAACTGAGTATTGATGTTTATCAAAGCAGAGTCGCCTAATTGTGCTTGGGAATTATTAGAAAGTATAATGAAAAGCAAGCACAGAGAAGCTGCTATTTTCCTTATGCTTGGTGCTTGGTGCTTGGTGCTTGGTGCTTGGTGCTTGGTGCTAAAGTGAAGTTTTTTTTGGGTTTTCATACAGTATGTTTTAGGTTGGGAGGTTACCAAACATACTTAATTATTCAGTTTAACATAACGAATGAGCAGAATATAATCAAGGTTTAACATTCAAGACTCGTTGATATCGACTTATAAAATCACCACAATTTAAAACTAACTAATTGGGTTCAGGTCTTGAGAGGAAGGACGTATTTAAAGGAATTTCATAAAAAAGCCGAAGTCGGAATTATCCAGCTTCGGCTTTCTTTTTTTTTAAGAATCCAATTATTTATCGAGCTCCGCAAAAACAGTTTCAAGTGTTTCATTCACGCGGTGAGACACATCTGTGCGAATGTTGGTTTCCTCATCACCCACTTTCACAAACATGCCTTTCAACGCCTTGTTTGTAGTATGTTCTGACAATGAATTTTCTTCGATTCTATCAAATAGCAAACCGCCTAATGAAGCACTGTTGTAAGTATTGATGAGTTTTTCGTAGGAGTTTTCAGCAGAGATTCCAAAAATGATTTCCTTCTTCAAAGATGCTTCCACTTTGGGTTTGAATGCATCGTGGAGCTGCTGTTGTGTTTTCAATTTTAAGTAAGAAGTGGCGGCAGTGTCTTCGCCTTGAAGTATTGCCAATGCGTCATCCAAAGTGATGCTGGTAATAGCGTCTACAAAAATTGGCTTTGCTTCTACCACCGCATCTTCAGCTGAGCGATTGATGGTTAAAATAGTTTGATCGATCAATGTATTTAGCAAAGGAACGGTTGACACTACATTGTAAATGGGTTGCGCTTCTTCAGGCAACAAAATCTTAATGGCTTGATCGGTAAAGAAACCATCGCTTTTGTTCAATTTGGTTACGGCTGTGTCGGTTCCTACGCGCAAAGCTTCTTTCAAACCTTCAGAAATTTCTTCTTCAGACAATCCTGGAACTTTTTCACAAGACATAAGTGCGAAGCTCAATATGAGCGCGAAAGCTCCAATTATTTTCATGGTTTTCATTGTATTCTACTTTTTAAAAATCATAGCTTTAGTAAACTTAGTGCCGCTTGCTCTACTTGCGCTTCAGAAACATCGAGATGGGTTACAAAGCGAATTTTACCCTTTCCAAAACCAACAGCAAGCACGTGTTTTGCTTTCATTTTCACAAGCAATTCCGCTTGGTCAATTCCCTCTTCCAATTCTGCTATCACAATATTAGTTTGAGGAGTTATTACATATTTACACCAAGTGGCCTTGGGTAATTGTGCTGCAAGATAATTCGCCTTCGCATGATCTTCCTTCAATCGTTCTATTTGAAAATCCAACGCATAAATTCCTGCAGCAGCAAGCATTCCCGCTTGACGCATTCCGCCCCCAAACACCTTTCTTACGCGCCTAGCTTGTTTTATAAATGCGGCATTTCCGATTAACAAACTCCCAACAGGGCATCCCAATCCTTTGCTCAAGCAAATAGAAATACTATCAAATGTTTCGCCCACGCTTTGCGTGCTTTCGCCTGTTTCTACCAAAGCATTGAACAAGCGCGCGCCATCTAAATGAAACGAGAGATTATTGGCTTTACACAGCGCTTGAATTTTCTTTAGTTCGGCTGAATCCCAAATACTACCACCGCCTTTATTCATGGTGTTTTCGGCAGCAACCAAGCGTGTTCTTGGGTTGTGCACATCATCTGGAAGAATGCTTTCTTTCACCATATCGGCTGTAAAGCGGCCTTTATCGCCATGAAGCAAACGCACCGAAGCCGATGAATTAAAAGCGATTCCACCGCCTTCATAATTGTAAATGTGCGCCAACTGGTCACAAACCACTTCATCGCCAGGTTGTGTGTGAACCTTTATCGCAATTTGATTGGTCATGGTGCCTGAAGGGCAAAAGAGCGAAGCCTCGTGACCAAACATTGCCGCAACCTTTGCTTCGAGCGCGTTTACGGATGGATCATCTTGAAAAACATCGTCACCCAAAGGTGCTGATGCCATCACTTCGCGCATTTCTTCAGTTGGTTTTGTTACCGTATCGCTTCTAAAATCAATCATTTTTTTCTTGCAATTAAAAGTCCGTCTCTAATAGGAAGTAGAATATTTTCAACGCGTTCGTCCTGCTGAATGAGCATTGCATAATCGTATAAAACACGCGTATCGTGATCCATTTCGTTTACAGGCATGGTCACTTTTCCGCTCCAAAGTACATTGTCTGCAATGATATAACCCCCACTTGGCACGCGGTCCATTACCGCATGGTAATAGTTGATGTAATTTTCTTTATCAGCATCAATAAACACTACGTCAAACTCACCTTTAATGCTTGGAATAATTTCCATCGCATGGCCAATATGCAGCTCAATTACATCTTGTTTTTGAGCTTTTTCATGGAAAAGTCTAATGGTTGTTTCAAGCTCATCATTTAACTCTAAGGTATGAACTTTGCCGCCAGCAGCCAAACCTTCTGCCCAACAAAGCGAAGAATATCCGGTGTAAGTTCCAATTTCAAGTACCGTTTTTGGCTTGATCATGTGACTCAGCATCGAAATGAAACGCCCTTGTAAATGCCCAGCAAGCATGCGTGGTTGCAACACTTTGGTGTGTGTATGTCTGTTTAAAGCGCGAAGTATTTCGTTTTCTTCGGTTGTAAATCGTTCACTGTAGGCTTCAATATCTTCAGGTAAAAAGTCCATTTATGGCTTCAAGTTAAGTTCTTGATTTGGAATGTATTTGTCTTTTATCTCTTGGCAAACCTTGCAATCGGCTTCCGAGTCACAATGCGAAAGCATGTAAAAACAAGCATCGATAAGCATCTGCGTTTCAAAATCTAGGTCGTTAATCCTCGACTTTCTCAGCACCGAATATGCCCAATCTGGTGTATTCTTAATCGCCACGATGGTGCTTTGCAATTTTCGTTCAGGAAACTTCTCCTTCAAAACATTCAAACGTTCGATGCTAAGTCTTGTACCAAGCGGCACGTACAGTGCATTTGTAGTGTTAAAATCTGCTTCTAAAAATTGATCAAATGCTTTTTCTGATCGGCCATTGCTGTAGTTGATTAACGCCAAATTCAACCAAGCATCAGCATATTTTGGCGCCAGATCGGTAGCTTTCACAAAGTATGAAATTGCCCGATCTGACTGTCGTTCTTGCGCATACATAGCACCCAAAGCATTGTAGATATAGGGATGATTTGGGTTGGTTTCCATGGCCAATTCATATTGGACTTTCGCATTTTCTACGTTGCCAAGTCTTGAAAATAAGTTTCCAATATGCCAAGCAACAGGAATCGCCTTTTGATCCATTTTGGCTCCAAAATGTTTTGCTTTTTCAAACTGATTAAACGCTTTTTCAAAATTGTTGGTCATTGAAAGTTGCTGGCCTTTGTACAAATGAAATTGTGCAGAAACATACCTAAACGTGCTGAAAGCGCCAACCAGAACCAGCAAACCAACACTTATTAGCGGAAGCCATTTTTTCTTTTCAGAAACTGCAGTTTCATTGTCATGAACAATGGCAATCAGCGCAGCTAATGCCAAAAGAAACTCGGGCCGCTCTTGCGGAAAATTGTTCAACGAAGCAATCAAAAGCGCTGTCCATGCCAACAAAACAGAAATACCTTGCAGGTTTTTCTTTGCGCGGTACTGCTTAAACGCATGATACATTCCCAGCGCAAAAAGACACACATACATCAGTCCAGCAAAGAAGCCATGCTCAGCAAAAACCCACAAAAAATCGTTATGTGGCCGCATATATACAATGTTTCCCGACTCGGTAATCATACCTGTTTGATCAAATGCCATTTGCGCCACAGGCCAATTTCCAGCGCCAATTCCAAAAAGTGGATGCTCAAGTAACATTTGCAAACTGCGCTGTTGCAAAAGCAAACGATCGCGCATGGTTCCTTGGCTCACATCAAACGCTGAAAGCAAGTGATGTTCTATACTATACCAACCGTCAAGCGAAACAATGAAGAGCAAAATGGCCAAAGCCAACGCACCATAAAGCATGCGCACTTGCTTTACGCTCAGAGCAAGTTTGCTGGTTTTCAAATGCCAAATCAAACCTAGAACACACAACAATGCCATGAGCCATGCGCTGCGCGCAAGCATGAGCAAGGTGAGCACGGCAGCACTAAAAAAAAGCACCCGAATGACTTGCTTTTGGCGCGCGTAAATATTGAGCGTTGGCAAGGCAAGCATCATTAAAAGCCAAATAAATTGACCAAATAAATTGCGATGACCGAGCGAAGTAGAAACCAAATAACTCGCTTGATGGCTTATGGTAAATCCTTTGGCAATAGCGACTAGTTCAACCCAACCCCAAACGGTCAAAAAACCAAGTGAGAAAAGGGCAACCGAAGCCACCATCGATTTTCTTTTACTTGGCTCAAGGGCTAATAATATCATGGCATTGGCAATGGTCAAACTCCATAGTCCTAGCTTTTGAAATGAAGCTAAAGACCAAGCATCTATACCTGATTGAATGGCAAGAATTACCGTAAACAAAAGCAAGAAAAAAAAGCCTTTCTTGTAATTCAAGAATGACCAACCATTTGATTTCAAAAGCCTTTTCGCGCCAAGCGCCAAACCCATGATTGCAATTAAGACAAGCGCTATTTGTTTGGCCACAGCACTTGGGTCTTCAAAAAATGGCAAATAGCTGAACGAAAGCAGCACTGAAACCACTACTGCAAGTATTACAGATGCTTTGTTCATTCTGACTTTTCTGGAAAGTATGTCAACGTATTGATGTTTGATGGCGCAAATACTTTTTGAGCTGTAGCTAAAATTTCAGCAGCTGTAATTTCCTCCACTTCGGCATGAATTTCTTCGAAAGAATCTACTCGATCAAAATGCAAAAGTGACTTGCCAATGCTAAGCATGAGTCCACCTCTATTTTCCTGTGCCAGTGCTATTTGACCAATAATTTGCTTTTTGGCAGCACTCAGCATTCTAGGTGTGAGTTGGTCTTGAGCAAGCACATTCATTTCTTTCAAAATGGCCTTTTTGGTTTTGTTATAGTACTTTTTGTCCGTGCCAAAATAGATTTCGAACAAGCCAATATCGATGTATGGATTATAGCTCGACTCGATGTAGTAACAATAACCAAATTTTTCGCGAATGTTCAGGTTCAATCGGCTGTTGAGCGCTGGTCCGCCAAGAATATTATTGAGCAAAACCATGGTTCGTCTTTCGTCAGTATCAAGGCCAGCACATTGGCCGCCCATTAAGCTGTGCACCTGATGTACTTGCTCTGGTTTTTCAATCTGAAAAGGAGCTGCAACAGGCAAAATCCGCTTGTTTTCTGACGTTTGTTTCAACGGAATGTGAGACAAAACACGATCACAAAACTGCATGAGCTTTTTTGGAGAAACATTTCCTACACAAGAAAACACAATTTGATCGGTAGCATACAATCGGTTCACAAAAGACAAGATACTGTCTCTATTGAAACTCTGGATAAATGCTTCGGTACCTAAAACCGTTCTTCCTAATGGATGATTTGGAAAAAGATGTTCTTCAAACTCGTCCAACAGCATTTCGTCTGGGGTATCCCGATAGCTGTTTATTTCATCCGTAATCACCGATTTTTCTTTTTCAATTTCCTTATCAGGAAAGCTTGAAGCGAATGTTATGTCAACTAAAAGTTCTGAAGCACGGTCAAAATGCTCTTTAAGTGCACTTGCGTAGATGCAAGTCTCCTCTTTGGTGGTGTAAGCGTTTATTTCTCCGCCCACGCTATCCAAGCGAGTAAGAATGTGAAAGGCCTTTCTCTTCTTGGTTCCCTTAAACATGCAATGCTCGATCAAATGAGCCATACCATGCTCATTATCAAGCTCATCACGCGAACCTGCATTGATTAAAAAACCACAGTGAATAGTGTGAATTGTAGGATCATTTAGGTAAACAACCCTCAATCCGTTTGGCAGTCTAAGTGTTTCGAAATTCATTAATACATCAAAGTTAGTAAACCGCTATATGCACGCTTTCGGTTGTAAGTCATTTTGATACTTTTACGCCACTCAAAACAGACTCAATGTATTCGTTTTTAAGAATCCCCCTCATTTTATTAGCTGTATTAAGCTTAGCCATTACTTCAAATGCACAAACAGAAGTAGAAGGACCAGCAAAAAAAAGCGCCAAAGATGCAGACGCACTTTACAAAGACGGAAATCAACTCAGAGCCTTAGCTATTTACGATAGCCTTTGGAATCTGAATCCAAATGACAATTATTTACAATATATGACCGGTGTTTGTAATGTTTACAAAAGCACCGGACGAGAGGAAGCTTATGATATCTTGGTTGACCTTGAAGGCAATGCAAATTTTCCAGAAGTTACATTTTGGTTAGGTCGAGCCAAACACTTGAATTACAACTTTAAAGAAGGTATTGACTTATATAATAAATACTTAGAAGAAGACAAACCAACCGGAACTCAACGAATTTTGACACTACAATACATTGAGAATTGTAGAAACGGTATTGAATTAATGGCTCGCAGAATGGCGCTTTCGCTTGAAATTTTAACCCCACCAAGCAACGTTCAAAACAGCCAATATAGTCCAGTTATTTCAGCCGATGGCAAGCGACTATATTACACTAATCGCGGACCAGATTCAAAGGGCGACTTAATGGACAACACCACCAAAAAGACAGATTTAGGTAGCTATTACGAAGATGTTTTTGTAGCAAATAGAGTGAACGAGGAGCGTTTTGAATTTTCGGAAGGAAAAAGTCTCAGTGATAATATTAATAAGGCTGGCGAACACGAAGCTCCATTGAGTATTTCATACGACAACAGCATGCTATTCTTGTATTTGAGTAGCAACAAACAGTCAGAAGATATTTTCTATAGTCAAAGAATTAACGACTCTACGTGGTCAAAACCAAGAGAAGCAAAAGGGATTAACACACCCTATTGGGAAGGACACGCAGTGCTTGCTCCTGATGGACGCACGCTGTATTTCTCATCAGACAGACCAGGTGGTTTTGGCGGAAGAGATATTTATCAAGCGACCATGAAAAGTGATAGCACTTTTGGAAACGTGATCAATTTAGGACCAAAAATCAATACGGTTTTTAATGAAGATGCACCTTTCATCTATATCAATGGTTCATCGCTATATTTCTCGTCCGAAGCGCACGGATCGATGGGTGGCTATGACATGTTTTACATAAAATATGACAGCACAAAGTTTGATTGGCAGGAAGCGGTAAACCTTGGTTACCCGATCAACACCACTGATGATGATCGTTTTTATTACATCACTGGTGATGGCGAATGGGGTTTCTTTTCATCAGCGCGTGCCAGTGGCGAAAATTTACATGATATATATAGAATCAAGCCAGGAACATTCGAGCGCCTGAACACGCTTGTATTGCTTATTGGCACCGTTTATATTGATGAACAACCGAGCTCTGCTTTGGCAAAAATTATGGATGACGAAACAGGTGATGTACTTGCAACTTTAGTATCAGACTCTACTACTGGAGAATTTGTGTATTCGCTGCTACCTGGCCGTAAATACAAAATTACCTTGCTAGCAAATGGCTTTCAGCCAAAGGTTGAATATGTAGATGTACCACCAATTAAACAAGGTGTTTTGCGCTTCGAACACCGTTTCGATTTTTACTCACCAACCTATCTAGCCCTACAGCGTGACAATAATAAAGGCGACCTTCAAAATGCGCTTGATGGACAAATGGACTACTCGCTTGAGGATGATCCGAACGGTATGACGTTTAGCAAGCTTGACTACCTCACAGTAGACCCTGACAGAGATTACCTGACTGATGAAGAATTGGCCGCAGGATTTAGATTTAGAGTGCAAGTGGGTGCTTATCGCAATCCAGGAAAATTTACCTACGGTTTCTTGAGAAATTTAGGAAATGTGGAGATCAAAGGTTGTGATGACGGAATCACACGTTATCTGATGGGGCAAAAATTCCTAACTCGCCCAGAAGCTGAAGTGCTGAGACAAAAATGTATTGAAGCTGGTGAATGGGATGCTTGGATTACTGTAAGAAGGTAATTCGGGAACTTCCTGTTTATTCAATAATTACCTTTAAATGTTCGATCATAATCGGCTTTTGTAAATAGCCTTTTACCATTGGATATTGTATGGTTTGATCGTGATCCTCTTTTCTATTAGAGGAAGTGATAATGGCAACCGTAATTTTCGCAGCCAGCTCGCTATTTTCTGGTTTTATGATTTCGTTTAAGAAATCGTAACCATTCATTTCGGGCATATTGATATCTAGAAGGATCAAAATATTTGACGTAACAAAAGAGTCGGAAAGAAGATAATCTAAAATCTCCCTTCCGCTCCTGAATTCTGTAATCGCTAAATCTGCTGAAATTCTTGAAATAATTCGCTCACAGATGAGTCGATCAAATTTATTATCGTCCACGATGGCACACTCGTCCCACTTCATACTTCTCCTCGTTCTAAAATAATTGCCCGCGGCCGAAGAAAAGAAAATAAGCGATTAAAACGCCACCTTAGAACGAATATTTATTCGCGTTAATAAGGTGATTTGCCACATCTCTTCTAGCATCCTTCACATTGAAAGGTTCTGATTTGGTAAACCTCTTTATGCCCATCAACATCATTCTTAGCTCATCGCCCTCTGCAAAAGACATTAAAGCGTCTTTGGCATTTTTATTAATGCGATCTGCAGCATCATGTACAAAAACGCGAGCCATGTTTTTGTAAACTTCTTGGCCTTCATCACCCAACATATTGATGCGTTTATTAACACGCAAAACAATAGATTCAGCCACATAAGCGTCATTTGCCATGTCAGCAATGTTCATCAATATCTCTTGTTCTTTGCTTAGTTCCATCATCAGCTTTTGTGCGGCTGCACCTGCAACCATCAAAATTGATTTTTTGAAACCATCAATCAACTTGTATTCTTTGGCAAACAAACTATCGTCATCAGTACCAAAATCTGGAATTCCGAGTAGTTCGTCTTGTACAGATTTTGCTGCGCCCATTAAATCAAGTTCGCCCTTCATGGCTTTTTTCAAGATCATATCCACAGTAAGCATGCGGTTGATTTCGTTCGTGCCTTCAAAAATTCGGTTGATTCGGCTATCGCGATATGCTTTCTCCACGCGAGTTTCAGCGCTATAACCCATTCCACCATGAATCTGAACACCTTCGTCTGTTACATAATCCAACACTTCAGAACCAACCACTTTCATCATCGCACATTCGGCAGCATACTCTTCAATGCCTTTCAAAGTAGCTTTTCCTTTTTCCATGCCTTCGGTCTCAAGCGACTTGATACGATCTTGAATATTCTGGCTAATGCGATATACTGCACTTTCTAGAGCGTAAGTTCTGATTCCCATTTCGCCAATCTTGTATTTGATCGCGCCATATTTTGAAATAGGACGACCAAATTGATTGC
>CAZWXC010000038.1:0-10612 GCA_964637935.1 uncultured Flavobacteriales bacterium
AGTAATGGTAAAAGGAATGGGTGGCGCAATGGATTTGGTGGCTTCGGCTCAAAACATTATTGTGGCAATGATGCACACAAATCGTGCAGGCGAATCAAAGCTTTTGCGTCAATGTACACTGCCGCTAACAGGAGTAAAATGTGTGAGCAAAGTGGTTACAGAACTGGCCGTAATGGAAATTACGGATAATGGATTCAAACTACTAGAACGCGCTCCTGGAGTTAGCGTAGAGCAAATACAACAAGCCACCGAAGGCCGCTTGATCATTGAAGGAGAAATACCTGAAATGAAATTGTGATACAAACAATCACAAGAACAAATCCACACCACAATCCTTTAACCAAGCAATGATATTAATTACTGGAGCAACGGGTATTGTAGGCTCGCACATCTTGATTGAATTGCTGAAAAAGGGCGAAAAAGTGCGTGTATTAAAGCGCAGAAATGCCAGCACCGAAGCCATTGGTCAACTGCTGGCTTTTCATAAAATAACGCCCGAAAACATTGAGTATGCTGAGGGCGACATCAACGACATTGTTTCGCTTGACGATGCCTTGAAAGGTTGCCACACGGTGTATCACTGTGCGGCCATGGTGTCTTTTCATCCGGCTGATGCCGAAGCGTTGTTTCGGATAAATATTCTCGGCACCAAAAACATGGTCGATGGCGCTATTAATCATGGGATAAAAACCTTTGCATACATCAGCTCTACAGCGGCCATTGGCGACCAGCTGATCAATGGCATGCAAAGTGAGGCGAGCACTTGGACAGATGATAAAGGCAAATCGCATTACCGCCTCAGCAAGCATCATGCTGAGCGCGAAGTTTGGCGCGGAGCGCAAGAAGGTTTGAATGTGGTGATTGTAAACCCAACCGTAATTATCGGCCCCGGAAAATGGGGGCAAAGCAGTACTTCGCTTTTGCAAACAGCAAAAAAAGGGTTGAAATTTTCTTCTACAGGAAGTAATGGCTTTGTAGACGCACGCGATATTGCTGAGATTCTTATTGATTTGGTAGACAAAAAAGTGTTTAACGAGCGCTTTTTGCTGGTGGGCGATCATGTTTCGTTTACCGAATTCTTTACCCGATTAGGAAAGCGATTTGGTCAAAAACCACCAAGTATTCCTATGCCGAAAAGTTTGGTATTAACGTTTGCGTTTTTCCTTTCAAAGCTAGAGCGCATTGGTATTTCCCTTCCGGGGATTACTTCTGAAAATATGAAAAGTGCATACCGAAACGTAACTTACGACACCACCAAAATCAAAGCCTTGGGTTATTCATTTCGCTCGCTAGACGAGTCATTTGATTACACACTTGCCGCGCAAAAAATGCCTGATTAGGGTTTAGTCTTAGTAAGGCTGCTTTTGCTTTACCGAATTAGAGTCAGCCTCCTCAGCCTCACTTTTCAACCTTCTTCTTGTTTTCTCTTCTGTAACACGGATACTCAAAATGTTGAGGCTGTTATCATACAAAGCTTGCATGGCATCGGTGTCTCGGCTCCACCAGCTAAAGCTGCTATCGTAGCGTTCTTTGCTCACGCCAACCGAATCAAAATAGGCGTCATATTCTTTGATTACAAAAGCTTGAAGCTTATCTCTACGCACATCGCGGTGTTGGTATTCAGCATTTAACATCTGAATATCGGCAAGAAACAACGCCATGCTATCACTTGGAAGTACATAGGCTGGTCGCACACGATTTTCTTTTTCGTTACATGCAAAAAGCATGAAACTCAGCGATAAAACGGTTAGTTTTTTCATCTAGAAAAAGTAAGCGCTAAACCTTTCACCGTTTCATTAAAGCCTTTGTTTTCAAAGGCTAAGTGTCCGCTCACAAAGGTTTTTTCGATGCTTGCGCTAAAAGTATGTCCTTCGAAAGGCGACCAACCGCATTTGTAGTGCAAGTTTGCCTTGGTTACCGTTTCGGGTTTGTTGGTGTTTACGAGCACCAAATCGGCAAAATAACCAGGACGTATGTAGCCGCGCTTTTCAATTTGAAAACACTGTGCTGGTGCGTGCGAAAGCTTCTCAACTGCACGCTCGATGGTCAATCTACCTTGTTGCACAAAATCGAGCATGGCTTGCAAAGCATGTTGCACCAAAGGTCCGCCAGATGGCGCATCCCAATAGTTGCCGCTTTTTTCTTCAATCGTGTGAGGCGCGTGATCCGTTGCTACGATGTCTATTCTGTTTTCGAGCAACGCTTTCCAAACGCCTTCGCGGTCTGCAGCCGTTTTCACAGCTGGGTTCCACTTTATGTTAGCGCCTTTGCTTTCGTAGTCGGCATCGGTAAACCACAAGTGGTGGATGCATGCTTCGGCCGTAATGCGCTTTTCGCTCAGCGGTAAATCATTGCCAAACATGGCTGCTTCTTTTGCAGTACTGATATGTAAAATATGCAAACGCGTATCGTGCTTTTCTGCCAATAGTTTTGCGCCATGCGAGGAGATGTAACAAGCTTCGGCACTGCGGATAAGCGGATGTGCCGTAAAAGGCACATTGTTGCCATATTTCTCTCTATAAGTTGCGCTGCTTGCGCGAATGGTGGCCTCGTCTTCGCAATGTGTTGCGATAAGCATTTGGGCTTTTGAGAAAATACGCTCAAGCGTTTCGGTGTTGTCAACCAACATGTTTCCGGTGCTCGAACCCATGAATATTTTTATACCACAAACATTTTTTACGTCCGTAGCCAACACCTGATCTAAATTGTCATTGGTAGCGCCAATGAAAAATGAATAATTAGCCAACGAAACTTCAGCCGCGCGGTCAAATTTTTTCTGAAGCTCGGTTTGATTGATGGTTTGCGGATTGGTATTTGGCATTTCCATAAAAGTGGTAACACCACCAGCCACCGCTGCTTTTGCTTCAGTATAAATTTCTGCCTTGTGCGTAAGTCCAGGTTCGCGAAAGTGCACTTGATCATCAATCACTCCGGGCAGCAGGTGCAACCCAGTGGCATCAATTCGGTTTACGTTTTCACTAAAACCAGCAGGCAAATCGCCTTCAAAAACAGTTTCTATGAGTTGGTTTGAAATGAGAACATGTCCTAGAAAGCTTCGGCCTTCGTTTACAATAGTTGCATTCTCAATTAAGGTTTTCATATCATCCATCGCATTTGAAGCACGCCCCAAAATGCTTCTTTAAAGATTCCTGTGCTCATTTTAGAGGCGCCAAGCACGCGGTCAATAAACGTAATTGGCACTTCTACCAATTTGTATTTTTTGCGCCAGGCGCGGTATTTCATTTCTATTTGAAAAGCGTAACCGATGAATTTCACGCCATCTAGGTCAATGTTTTCGAGCACTTCTCTGCGGTAGCATTTAAAACCAGCCGTGGTGTCCATTACATTCATCCAAAGCACCATGCGCACATACACCGAAGCAAAGTAGCTCATTAAGATTCGGCCAACAGGCCAATTCACTACTTTTCCGCCTTTGGTATAGCGCGAACCAATAGCTACGTCTGCACCATTTTTAGCGGCAGCATATAAGCGAATGAGGTCGTCAGGATTGTGCGAAAAATCGCAATCCATTTCAAATAAGTATTGATATTGGCGGTTTAAACCCCATTTAAAACCATGGATGTAGGCGGTGCCAAGACCAAGTTTGCCAGTGCGTTCTTCTATGTGAAGTTTGCCTTCAAATTCTTTCTGTAGCTCTTTTACAATAGCCGCTGTGCCATCGGGCGAACCATCATCAACAATCAATAAATCGAATGCTTCGGGCAAGGAAAAAACCTTGCGAACCATTTTTTCGATGTTTTCTTTTTCGTTGTAGGTAGGTATGATTACGAGAGCTTCTGACACGGCTTATTTGTAAGATGGGCGAATATAACTTGAAAAATCAAAATCGAATTGTAGTGTTTGCTATTCCTAGAAACTTTAACGTTGCTTAGCTTATTTCGCTTTCGCGAATTGCTTTCGGCTCCAGATAAAGTTGAGTTCGTTGGCAGCAAATTCTGCACTGGTCCAAGTGGTTGGGTGCGGCTGCTTACCATAGCTTTTTCGGGTGTAGCTGCTGATCATCTCATTACCTTCTTCAAAGTAAAACTGGTATTCTTGCTTAGAGCGACTTTCATCTGCGCCAGCAATCATTCCGTCAAACACATGTTGGCTTTTAAACAGGCCCGACTTTGCGTCATAAAACCATTGGTGTTTTTCGTTTACGTTTTCGCCTTTTAATACTACCTCCACGTACATGGTGTCGCCATTGTTGGTTTTAACGGTTACCGCTGCCTTTGCAGAGCCGCTATCACTCACCATTTTTGTTTCTTCAAATCGTGGGTCATACATGTTGGCTTCTGCCAAATCATCCCAAACAGCTTCGAGAGGTTCTAGTAAATAGTCGCGATCGGTCTGCATCAGGCGCTCTTTCAGGGGCTTTTTTTCTTCTATTACTTCTGGTTCTTTTTCACTTTCTGCGCAAGCAAAAGCGAGAAAAGTCAGTACTACAAAAGCTAAATTTTTCATCCGATAATGTCTTTTACGCGTTCGGCAATTTGTACTGCATTGGTGGCAGCGCCCTTTCTTAAGTTATCAGCTACTACCCACATATTGAGCGTGTTTGGTTGCGAAAAATCGGTTCTGATTCTACCTACAAATACTTCGTCTTTGCCTTCAGCGTAAAGCGGCATTGGGTAAGTATTGGTTTCTGGTAAATCTTGCACTTTGATGCCAGGTGTTTGAGCAATCATTTTGCGCACCTCGTTAATGTCAAATGGCTTATGGGTTTCTACATTCACGGCTTCGCTGTGGCCGCCTCGCACTGGTACGCGCACCACTGTAGCAGTAACTTGAATGCTTTGATCGCCCAAAATTTTTCGTGTTTCGTGCACCAACTTCATTTCTTCCGATGTGTAACCTGTTTCGTCAAAATCGCCACCATGAGGCAAGCAATTCATGTCTATAGGATAAGGGTAAACCATTTTTGTGGTTTCGCCTTTGCGCTCGCTTTGCATTTGTTCGATGGCCGCAACGCCCGTTCCAGAAACACTTTGGTACGTAGAAATTACCAAGCGCTTGATGCCAAAATTTCTATGGATTTCTCGCAAAGCCAACACCATTTGTATGGTGCTGCAATTTGGATTTGCAATGATTTTATCTTCTTTGGTTAGTGTGTCGCCATTTATTTCTGGCACAACCAACTTTTTGTCTTCGTCCATGCGCCAAGCGCTTGAATTATCAATTACTACGGTGCCTACAGCGGCAAATTTTGGAGCCCAATCTTTTGATGTGCTTCCACCAGCGCTAAAAATGGCGATGTCTGGCCTCAAGCTCACGGCTTGTTCTAACCCAATAACCTTGTGTGTGCTTCCACCAAACACAATTTCTTTACCTACCGAGCGCTCTGATGCAACGCAATAAAGCGCTGTAATCGGAAAACTTCTTTCTGCCAACACCTTCAAAATGGTGTTTCCCACCAAACCGGTGGCTCCTACTACCGCTAGTCTCATTGATTTAACTTTCTAATAATCGGCCGCAAAACTAGGATATTTACATTTGCTCAAATCCCTATAAATAAAGCGATTGAAGCGGTTATTGATTTTCTTAACGTGGTTGCCACTTTTAGTGCAGGCCCAATTCACAGACGATTTTTCGGATGGTGATTTCTCCAATAACCCGCAATGGCTGGGCGATGTGGCTAAGTTTGAAGTAGATGCAGGTTTTGAATTGCACCTAAACGACATACCACAAACCTCTACCGCGGTGCTTTATACTTCTTCTCAAGCCATTTATAATGCTTCGTGGTCTTTTAAAGTGCGTATGACTTTTGAACCGAGCGCCTCAAATTTAGCACGCGTTTATTTGGCGAGTAATGCTGCCGATTTTAATGGTGCCCTGAATGGTTATTATGTGCAAGTTGGCGGTCAGTCTGGCACACTTGACGATGTGCGACTTTATCGCCAAGATGGAAATACATCTGTGCTTTTGATAGATGGCATAGACGGCACGGTGGCTGTAGAGCCCGAAGTAGAAATACTGGTTACACATAATGCTGCGGGTGTTTGGGAGTTGAGTATTGACACATTTGCTTCAGGCGCGATGGTAAGTCAAGGAACTGCCACAGACACGACTCATCAATTTTCGTTGTACGCGGGAGTTTTTTGTGATTATACAAGTACTCGATCTGACAAATTTTGGTTTGATGATTTTGTCATAACAGGAGGCAGTCTGCCTGATTTTGCCGCACCAACATTACTCGGTGTTTCATTGATAAATCAAAACACAATTGCATTATCGTTTAACGAGCCTTTGGATCAAACAACTGCTCAAATAATCGGAAATTATTCGGTAGACAACGGCATTGGTCAACCGCAATCAGCAATACTGAGCAACGGAGACAGCCTGGTGACGCTCGCTTTTAGCAACAACTTTGTGCTTGGAACCAACTATACGCTTAGCGTAAATGGAGTAGAAGATTTGGCGGGAAATGCCGTCATCAATCAAACAGAGTCGTTTATTTATCTGGTATTTGACACTCCCGCTTATCGCGATATGGTGATCAACGAAATAATGGCCGATCAAACTCCCGTTATTGGTTTGCCCGAGGCAGAATTTATCGAATTATATAACCGAGGAACAGGCGCTTACAGTCTTTCGGGCGCTACTATTTCTGATGCAAGTTCTACTGCTACTATTCCTGCAAACAACAACAATTATTTGCTTTCGGGCGACTATGTGGTGATTTGCGATATTGCTGACACAGCACTGTTTTCAGCTTATCCAAAAGTGATTGGTGTGCAAAGTTTGCCGGCTTTTAACAATAGTGGTGATGATGTGATTTTGACCGTTGGCACAGAAATAATTGATGCGGTAAGCTACAGCAGCGCTTGGTATCAAGATGCGGTTAAGGCAGATGGTGGCTACACTTTAGAGTTGATTAATCCTGAAACGCCTTGCTCGGGAAGTGGAAATTGGATCGCTAGCAATAATCCTGATGGCGGAACTCCAGGTTTACAAAATTCCGTTTACAATACCGATCCCGATGTAATTGCACCTAGCGTTAAAAGCGTAAGCGTACTTTCGCAAAATGAGTTAGAAATAGTGTTTAGCGAGCCAGTAGACAGCGCTACTGTTTTAACCATAAATATGAGCATTGACAATGGTTTAACGATTGATTCCGTAGTAGTTGCTTTAAATTTCGCGTCAAGCGCGAACGTGTATTTCACGCCTGAAATTGACAGTGCGCAGATTTATACCATTACGATTTCTGATGTGTCAGATTGCGCGGGAAATGTGATGACCGAAAGCGCTGTTTTGTTTGGCGTTGGCGCCTTGCCCGAGCCATTTGATATTGTGATCAACGAGCTGTATCCTGCTCCTGATGTTGAGTCATTACTGCCTCAAGTTGAGTTTGTAGAAATCTATAACCGAAGCGATAAACTGCTGCGATTAGAAGGCGTGACAATCAGTGATGCGTCAACTAGCACAAGCCTTGATGAGGTTGTGCTTTTCCCAAAAAGCTACGCGGTAATTTGTGATGATAACAATAGTTTTCTGTTTGCAGATAGCGTTACGATAGCTGAAGTTGGCACCTTGCCATCGCTCAATAATACGGGTGATGTGATTACGCTTTCCCTCAACGGAACCGTTATAGATCAAGTGACCTATTCAGATGATTGGTATGGAGAAATTGACCCATGCTGCACCACGCTTGAGCGGAAAAACCCAAATGATTTGTGCCGCGAAACCGATGCATGGTTGCCGTCAACAAACAACATTGGTGGCACACCTGGTTTTGAAAACAGTGTAATGAGCGCAGAACAAACCGAGTTTGATTTGCTTTCTTTAAGCATTGTTTCCTTAAATGAAGTTCAACTTAATTTTTCAGGTAAAACAGATTCTGCCAGCCTTGTTAATGCTAGTGTCTCTATCGGAAATAGCAGTTTGAGTTTTGCCAGTTCAAACCCATCTTTTAGCACTGGAATTTTTGCGTCAAGCACCGATTTTCAGCGCGGAATAGTCTATGAAATTGAAGTAAGCGGAATGGAAGATTGTGCTGGATTTGCTGCCAACACATTCTCTAAAGAAGTGTATTTACACCAAACGGGCGATGTCATTTTAAACGAAGTGCTTTTTGACCCAACTACCACAGGTTCAGATTTTGTAGAAATTAAAAACACCACAGCATTTAATATTTCGTTCGATGGCTGGAGCTTTGGATATTACAACACCGAAGACAGCTTGATTTATTTGCCTTTTGAATCAGCGGCAAGCAACGTCATGCCTCAGCAACACTTAGCACTTACCGAAGCACCAAGTAAAGTGATCAACGACTATCCAAATGCTGTTGCCGAAAATGTGGTGTTGAATGATTTACCAAGTCTTTCGAATGACGCAGGTTCGGTCATGATTTTTGATCAGTTCGATGAGTTGATGGATCAGTTTGATTACACCGCTGATATGCACTTTGCGCTGCTTGATGTGGTTGATGGAGTTTCGCTTGAGCGAATTTCAAGCACAGAACCTACCAACGAAGCGCGCAATTGGCATTCGGCAAGTTCTGCTGTAAACTATGCAACTCCAGGTTATGAAAACTCACAAAACAATGAAGCTTTTGTGGCCGAAACCATTGTTTCATTGACCAACGAATTTGTTTCTCCTGACAATGATGGCTATCAAGACGTAGTGGGTATTTCTTATCAATTGACAGATCCTGGCTATTCCATTTCTATCAAAGTATTTAACGATAAAGGCTACGAGATTAAAACAGTTTCTTCTAACGAGCTCATTGGCGCAAGCGGAGTGATTAATTGGGATGGAACAAACGACTTAAACGAGAAGGCCGACATCGGAATCCACGTTGTGTATGTCATGCTGTTCGACTTAAAAGGTGTGAGGCAAGAATTTCGCCTTCCAGTTGTGGTGAGTAGCAAGCTTTAATGTGTTAAATACACAATAAACCAACGATTTAATTTTTAGGTAACGTTGCTTAGGCATAGTAGGACGAATTTTGCGCCAAATTTTAAAATTAGTTATGAAGAAAATTTTACTTGGAGTCTCTGCTCTAATGCTTGGCGCTGCACTCAGCACTCAAGCACAATTATTGACAGAGCACTTTGATTACACAGCGGGTACAACCCTTACCTCAAATGGTTGGGTTGCACACAGTGCGGCAGGCACAAACCCTATGACAGTTGGCTCTGGAAGTTTGACGTTTCCTGGTTATGCTCCTGCACCAATTGGTGGTGCTGGCGTTTGTATTGGAAACAGCGAAGACATTAACAAATCATTTCCATACGTTACAAGTGGAAATGTTTATACCAGCTTTCTGTTGAAAGTTGATACCATAGGTGGTTCAGGTTATTTCTTCCACTTAATGGATACCACAATTGGCACATTTGACTTTAGAGCAAGAACATTCTTTAGAGCTGATTTAACCAACTCAAATGCGTTCAATTTTGGTTTGACGTTCAACAACAGTACAGGTGTTTATGACACTACCGAGTTTATGCTTGGAGACACCATTTTAGTTGTTGTTAAATATTCGATTGTAAGTGGTACTAATAATGACTCTGTAAGTCTATATGCTTTTGACGCAAATGGATCTTTCACAACAGAGCCAAGCACTCCGCTATTAGGACCTGTAGCAGGTACTACAGCTGATATTGAACCAGCTAGAATAGCGTTGAGACAATTTAACAGCAGCACAGATTTAACAGTTGACGCTTTCATGGTAGACACTGTATGGAACTTGATTCCTGGTCTTGCTCAAATCGATCTTCCTATTACTTGGGATGATACTGCGAATGTTGACTACACAACAGTTCCTTTCGGAGGAAACCTTTCAGGTCTTGCTTTAGACCCGATGAACGCTTCAAACAATGTGTTGGAAATCATTAAACCATCAGGCGCACAAACGTGGGCAGGTGTTACGCTTAGTACAACTGCAGGTTTAGCAAATGAAATTCCTTTTACCCCAGCAGCAAATACTGTTTCTGCTAAAATTTATTCACCTGCTTCAGGTCTTACAGTAAGACTTAAAACAGAAGTAGTTGGTTCTCCGGGTTTATTTGTTGAAACTGACATTACTACTTCAGTAGCAAATGCATGGGAAACAGTTGTGTTTGATTTTGCTAGCCCAGCTGGTGGAACAGTTAACTACGCTTTAGACTACGAATTGCTTTCTATTTTCTTTGATTTTAACGTTGCCGGTGCTGGCGACACATTCTATGTAGACAGCGTTTATTTTGGTGGTGTTCCAGTAGTTCCTGTTGTTATACCAACGTATGACATTGCCACAATTACTACTCAAGATGCGAATGGTGAGCCAGATTCAATTGGCGTTTTTTGCTGGACAAAAGGTGTGGTAATGGGTATTGACCTTGACGGTAATGCAGGTTACTCTTTTACTATTTGGGATAATGATGGAATTAATGTGTTCAGTCCTGATGATGTTAGTGGATATGTGGTTACCGAAGGCGATTCAATCATGGTAAGAGGAACAGTAAACCAGTCAAATGGTCTCACTCGATTTACTCCGGATTCAATCATTGTTGTTAACCAAGGGAACACAATACCTACACCTACAATTGTTACATCTATTAGCGAAGCACAAGAGTCAGAACTAATCAGATTCGAAAACTTCTTTGTATTTGACGTGGTAAGTGGAAAC
>CAZWXC010000039.1:0-10604 GCA_964637935.1 uncultured Flavobacteriales bacterium
ACTTCAATTTCTCTTCATTAATATCAATTGCAATTACATTTCCACCCAAAGCTTCGCGCCATTTGCTGAAAATGAGCTTGTCGGCTATCTTGTGTTTCAAACCATAAAACGCACCGTTTGCGCCATAAGGTTCCCATTCTTCGGCCACTTCAACTGCCCAGAAAAATAGTTTCTTTTTGATTCCTGTGAGTTCTGTGCCCTTCGCAATAATGCGGTCGTAAACTTTTTCGAGCAAACGAGGTACAGCTGTGAAAACTTGTGGTTGAACCTCTCTAATGTTATCACCAATGGTGTCCATGCTTTCAGCATAGTAAATTGAGACACCCGTGTACATAAAAAGATAGAGGACCATGCGCTCATAAATATGACAAAGAGGTAAAAAGCTTACTGCTTTAGAGTGTTCATCTACTGGTAAACGCTTTCTTGATCCGTACACATTTGATACGATATTGTCATGCGAAAGCATTACACCTTTTGGATTTCCTGTGGTGCCACTGGTATAAATCAGAGTGGCTAAATCTTCAGCTTTAATGTTGCTTTTTCTTCGTTCTATTTCATCGTCAGTGATGTCTTTTCCTCGATTGATAAATTCATCTAGGTGCTCTGTACCTTCAATTTTATTGAACGAAACAACATGGGTGAGCGTGGGAACACTGTCTTTAATTTCATTGACCTTAGCCAGCAAATCAACATCGCTTACAAAGCATACTTTAACTTGTGAATCGTTAAAAATGAATGCATAGTCTTTTGCTGAGATAGTTGGGTAGATAGGCACGTTAATGCAACCCGCCATCATGATACCGATATCGGTAACGTTCCATTCAGGACGGTTGTTAGAAATGATGGCAACTTTATCTCCTTCGTTCAGGCCCATCGCCACTAAGGCTTTGCTTATCTGGTAGCCTTTATCTATAAATTGTTTTGTACTTGTTTTTACCCAAGTGCCATTTATTTTGGCACATAACGAGTCTTCCTTCGGGAATTTTTCAAGTTGGTAGTATGGTATGTCGAAAAGTCGTTTGATTTCCATTTGTCTTTTTTTATGCTCAACCACATATAATGGTTGAGCGAATAATTGGATTCAGAGTGTTTGCATTTGCCCACTTGGCCAAGCGAGGTAAATGTAAATGACAAATGATTTAAAAACAACTTAGATTATCGATCTATTTTTCGACCAGCAAAATCTTGTACACAGTTGTAGCGCATTCTTTTATGTGGCTCTATTGCAACGCCAATGAATTTCATCTCAGGATCGAGAATGTTTTTTCTATGACCGTAATTGGGCACATTTCTATCAATCAATAAATCCATAAAAGCTTCCACACCTTTATCTATGCCGTAATTGCAATTCTCATTTACGCCTTCGTAGTCATTTGCCACAGCCATCATTCGGTCTTTAAATGATTTTCCGTCACTTGTTGTGTGTCCTGTTCGGCCAGTTTCGCCCATGTCTTTAGCGTGGTTTCGAGCAGCTGTGGTAAGTGTTTCGCTCGGTTGAAGAATTTTCATCTGACTTCGAGTTTCCAATTCTTTAATGAGTTCCTTGATTTCTTTGTCCTTTTTTAAATCATTTTGATCAAGGTATTCAATCAGAAACGTTTTGCTAAAAAGCGCTGGATTTATGCGAACGAGGTTGGTGTAATAGACCACAACCTTTTCTTCTTCTGACATATAGAACGCATTCTTGGCACTATTGGCTTCTGCCAAAATGCTGTCTGGCCAAAGCTTAAACAATTGGTCGTTTTGAGCAAAGCTTTGAATAGAAACAGCACTTACAATTAGTACTAATATGATTTTGAATGTTTTAATCTTCATAAACTAGTTCTCCGTTTACCCAAGTTTGAAGCACTTTGGCTGTTAGGATTTGAGGTGCACTACAAGTCATTAAATCTGTATCGATCATTACAAAGTCGGCAAATTTCCCAGCTTCGAGCGAACCACGATTTTGATCTTCAAAGTTAGCTATGGCAGCCCAAATGGTCATTCCTTTCAATGCTTCTTCTCTGGTTAATTTCTGTTCTGGTAGAAAACCATTTTCTGGTTGTCCTTCTGTATCCTTACGTTCAACAGCGGCATATAGAGTTTTGAAAGGTGAAATTTCTTCTACAGGAAAGTCAGTTCCTAGTGCTATGATGCCATTTTGTTGCAATAGATCGCGGTAAGCGTAAGCATTTTCAATACGATCATGGCCAAGTCTTTTTTCTGCCCAAGGCATATCAGAAGTAGCATGCGTAGGCTGAACGGATGGAATTATAGTGAATTCAGAAAACTTGTTGAGATCATTTTCACCCACAACCTGTGCGTGTTCGATGCGCCATCTTCTGTCGTTAGTGCCTTTTAGTTGACTTCCCATTACATCTAGCACTGTTTGATTTGCACCATCGCCAATGCAGTGCACATTCATTTGAAAGTTTGCATCGAAGCAGGCCTTTGCCCATTTCTGTAGGCTGTCTTTTCCTGTTATTAATAATCCTGTGTGATCATGTTGGTCGTTGTAAGGCTCCAATAAATATGCGCCTCTTGATCCAAGTGCGCCATCAGCATAAACCTTTACCGCATTTACGTCCAACCTTGGTTTTTGAATTTTAAAATTGGATAAATCATGAAGCAATTTTTCGTCAGCACTTAGCATTGCGTAAAGACGCATTTTTAAAAGACCTATGTTTTGCAATGAATCTATGATGTTAATGTACTCCGTTGACAAGCCTGCATCGCTCACGGTTGTCAATCCCAATTTGAAGCAATCTGCTTGAGCTGTCATTACCGCTTTCGCTAAAAATGAGTGGTTCGGTTCAGGAACAATATCGGTAATCAATTGCATCGCATTGTCAATTACAATGCCTGTTGGCTTGTTGTCAGACAAAATTATTTCGCCACCATTAGCGGTTGTGCTTGGTGTGATCCCAGCCAAATCCAGCACATTTTGCGTGGCTAAATATGCGTGGCCGTCAATGCGCTTTACAGCGATATATTGATTTGGAAACAGTTTGTTCAGGGTGTCGTTGGTCGGGAAATCATTATTCTCCCAATCGTTTTGATCCCAACCTCGGCCAAGAACCCATGGAGTATCAGTGCTGTCTATGTAGGCAGAAATTCGATCAATTACCTCTTCAAAGCTTTTTGTGCCAACTAGATTGATTCGGTTTTTTTCAATTCCGTAACCCATAAAATGACAATGAGCATCAATCAAGCCAGGGTAAATGGCTCGTTGACCAGCATCTATTTTTTGCGCAGCAGTGTATTTATTTAAAATTTGATTTTCAGCACCAATCTCTACAATCAATCCATCTTTTATAGCCATTGCTTCCTTTTTTGAAAACGCATCATCAATGGTGTAAATCGATGCATTGTGCACAATGGTGTCAACCACAATGGCTTCGCTGCAGCTAAAAAGGATTATAGTTAGTATTAAAAAAGCTATGTTTCTCATTCAAAGTATTTTGTGAGTTGACGGGGTAAATATGGTGTAATTGCGATAATCAGCAGCAAAATAATTGGTGCTCGATAACGCATAATGGCTCCTAATACAGGCGTTGTTGTTCCAATAAGTACAAACAATGCAAATGAAAATGGAATCAGCCAAATCCAATGTGTTTTGCTTACGGATGCATTTTTCACTGAAAATAAAGCGAGCAGTACAATAGACCAAAAGACAATATTTTCAAGAAGCATGAGCATTTCGGCAAAGCTTGATGGGAATAATGGTTTTAATAATGAGTTGCTAAGAGCTACTGGACTATACTTTAAGAGACCAATTAATGTTGGTTCCATTGCTTCCATCTTAAATGCGCTACCTGCTTCGGTTTCATCCATATGATTAATAAAATCGGTTTGCTTTGCGCTGATATGCCCAATCGCATCAAAAGCGATTGTTTTGGTTCCAAGATATCCAATTGCGATTACTGCGATCCAAGTGGCAATTCCTGAAAAAGCAGAAAGTTTGAAATACATATATATATAGTGTATGATCAGTGCAGGAATGATTGCCATTAAAAAGTAAACCTTAACTGATGCTAAAACCATAAGGCTCAAAAAAGCGATAACGAATGGTTTGATTTTATAAATGCGGTTGATTGCAATGTTGAAATAGGAAAATATCAACCCACCAAGGGCTGCAATCAGGAGCGTTTCTTTTAATCCACCAACTAACCATAGTAGGTTTGATGGGAATAAGCAGGTTAGTATCAACGCTAAGTTTCGAAAACTTGATTTTTCTATCAAACTTTTAATAATGGCAAGTAAGCCGGTAAATCCTAAAAGTGAAAAAAGAATACCATTCATTTCATAATGATCAAAACTTATAAAGTTGAACAGTGCATTCAATTTGATCATGATATGATTGTCATTGTAAAAGCCCGACTCAAATGGCTTTATCCAAGCATTCATTTTTTCAAAGTAGGAGTGATGAAAATGAGCACTATCAGTTCCAATATTGAACATGATGCTAAAAAAGTCGCTTTTAGATTTAAAAAACACCTCTTTCAGCAATACGCCATCGTCAAAGAATCGATAGATATCAGCGGTGCTTCGATCGGTGTAATAGTAAGTGTAAAGTGCTTGTTGAAAATAAGAGCCAGCTACTTTCAATGCCAGCGCTGCAACCAATATTGTTTGATTAAATCCAGAACGTTTTGCCCATTCTGATTTAATCAGAACAAAGCCAAATATCACTGCGACTATTAAACTGATTATTATCCCGATGATTTGCACACCTCAAATTAACATGTTGTGAATTAATTGCAGCGGAACTTTTTATTCAGCCAAAACTTAAAAGCTACTTTTGGCGCTCAAATCTTTAGCATGATCGATACGGCAGAGTACAAACCAAGAGAAGCAGCTGAAAAGCTCGGAATTTTACCAGAAGAATATGACCAAATCGTTGATTATTTAGGCCGTACGCCAAATTTCACCGAACTATCTATATATAGTGTGATGTGGTCTGAGCACTGCTCATACAAAAACAGTATTAAATGGCTTAAAACGTTGCCAAAAGAAGGTCCAGCAATTTTGGCTGAGGCGGGTGAAGAAAATGCTGGTTTGGTTGATATTGGAGACGGATTGGCATGTGCATTTAAAATAGAATCACACAATCACCCATCAGCCATTGAACCTTATCAAGGCGCAGCAACTGGAGTTGGCGGAATTAATCGCGACATTTTTACCATGGGCGCCCGTCCAATAGCTCAATTAAACAGCTTGCGTTTTGGCGATCCAGAATCTGAAAGAACCAAATGGCTACTTAAAGGCGTGGTAAAAGGTATTGGCGATTATGGTAATGCATTCGGTATTCCAGTTTTGGGTGGTGAAGTTTATTTTGATGAGTCTTACAACCAAAATCCGCTTGTTAATGCAATGAGTGTAGGAATTGTTGAAGTGCATAAAACCATCTCTGCTATTTCTGAAGGAGTTGGAAACCCAGTTTTCATTGTTGGTTCAAGCACAGGTAAAGACGGAATTCACGGAGCTACGTTTGCTTCTGGAGATTTGACAGAAGATAGCGCAAATGATTTACCTTCTGTACAAGTTGGAGATCCTTTCCAAGAAAAGCTTTTACTTGAAGCGAGCTTAGAAATTGCAGATACCGATGCTATTGTTGGTATGCAAGATATGGGCGCAGCTGGTATCACTTGTTCTACATCAGAAATGTCTGCAAAAGGCGGTTGTGGAATGGATGTTTGGTTAGACAAAGTGCCAACGCGTCAAGAAAACATGCAGCCTTTCGAAATCCTTTTAAGTGAATCACAAGAGCGTATGCTGGTTGTGGTAAAGAAAGGTAGAGAGAAAGAAGTCATTGACATTTTTGAGAAATGGGATTTAAACTGCGCTGAAATTGGCGTTGTTACCGAAGGCCCAAATCTGCGTTATTATATGAATGGTGAGTTAGTAGCAGAAGCTCCGGCTGATTCATTGGTTCTTGGTGGTGGTGCTCCTGTTTACGAAAGAGAATACACTGAGCCAGCCTACATCCAAAAAGTGAAAGCGTTTAACGCTGCTTCGGTTGCACAGCCTATCGACTTAAAAGCAGTGGCTAATTTTATTTTGAGCCATGTAAATGTGGCATCAAAAAGATGGGTTACTGAGCAATATGATTCAATGGTGGGTACTATTAATATGAGTACGAACAATCCATCAGATGCAGGTATCGTAAACATCAAAGGAACCAATAAGGCAATCGCAGTTACTGTTGATTGCAATGCTCGTTATGTTTTTGCTGATCCTGAAAAAGGTTGTGCAATAGCTGTGGCAGAAGCGGCTAGAAATATCACTTGTTCTGGCGGTGTGCCATCGGCAATTACCAACTGCTTAAACTTTGGTAATCCATACAATCCCGAGGCATATTGGCAATTTGTAGGAGCTATTAAAGGAATGAGCAAGGCTTGTTTGGCTTTCAAAACTCCGGTTACTGGCGGTAATGTTAGTTTCTATAATCAGTCTACGATCGATGGTAAAACAGTTCCAGTATTACCAACTCCAACAATTGGTATGATTGGAGTAGTGGAAGATAAAAAGCATATTACACCTTTATCATATCATTCAGAAGGATTAAATCTTGTGTTGGTTGGAAATCTATCAGATGATATCGCTTCAAGCCAGTATTTGATTAAGTATCACAAAGTAGAATATAGTCCAGCACCAGAGTTCGATCTTGATGCAGAAATGAATGTTCAAGCAACTGTAAGGAGTTTTATTGAAGAAGGTTTGATCACTGCAGCGCATGATGTTGCTGATGGAGGTTTGTTCACTACTCTATTTGAAATGTCTTTATCTAGTAAAATTGGTTTTGATATTCAGCTTGAATCTAATGGTAGAATGGATGGTGTTTTATTTGGCGAAGCACAATCTAGAGTTGTGGTAGTAGTTAATGATGCGAATCTAGAAGCACTTAAGGAAACTGCAAAAGCAAAAAACCAAGCCATTGTAGTATTAGGTAAAACAGCTGGAACGAACCTTAATGTAAATGGTAATTCGTTTGGAACAGTAGCTGAACTAGCAGATGGTTTCTTAAATGCAATGCACAGAATGATGGCGAAATAATTCGATCATCAATCGCTAAAAAATAAAAAGGCCCGATGGATATCCATCGGGCCTTTTTAATGCTATATGTTTTGCGAAATTAATCTAGGATGAACTTCTTCACGCCTTCATAGTCTCCAGTCTTCATTCTTAAGATGTAGGTGCCTCTCGCTAAATCCCCAACATACCATTGTCTTTCAGCAACTCCATTTGCAAACTGAACATTTCTAACAACTCTACCGCTCAGATCTACAAGCGTGAACTCTAGGTCATTTCCGCTAGTTGTGAAACCAGATATCGTTAAGTAATCATGCGCAGGATTTGGATAAACTTGAATATTCTTCAATTCAGCATCAGGAATCCCTAAAACATTTATGGTAATGGAATCACACACAGTATCGCTTCCACAAACATTAGATACATATTGACATACTTCAAAAGTTCCAAGTTGAGTAAAATAATGTGTAGGGCTTGCAAGTGTACTAAATGTGCCATCGTTAAAAGTCCACCAGTATTCATCTGCGTTTACCGAAGAATCAGAGAATACTACTGCACTCGTTTGCTTTTCAGAACTCCAACCTCCAGTAGGTGGCACTGGTACATTAAGCGTTTGACTGCTCACGCAAGTAGTTGTCCAACCAATCAGTGTAATAGTATGAGTTACATCAAATGGACCAGTTCCTGTAAAGTAGTGCGAACCATTTACTTGGTTAATTACCCCAGAAGAATCACCGTAGTCCCAAACATAAGCACTAACCTGAGTGCTATCAAAAACTAGTTTATTGTAAATTCTACTTCCAGCTATTTCAGATGAATAATTCTGAAAATTGTACGTTTTCGGAAGTTCCGAAATACAATCAAAATCATAGTCAAAGTTTGCGTCAAAATTGTATTCTACTAGTGGCTCAAATATAGGCTCGGCATCAAACGGATCGTTTCCGGGAGGACTAAACAATCCTACACTAGCAGCACTCACCCATAATGTATCATTTACTTTACCCAAAGCTTGAAACTTTCCTTCGCCATCATTTGCTGTCCAATCAGTGGTTACAATTTGAATTGGAAAGTTGCTATCGTATTCAACTGTCAAAATATAATCTTGGTCTTTAACCAGATTAATTGCTCTCCCAAAAATCGCAGTATACCTTGTGGTATCACTATATAGTGTATCAACTTCATATTTGTTAATTCTCACGGTTGCTGAATCTAGTGCAATCGTATCTGGTAAACCACCAGACATTCTTCTATAGATTTTGCATTTTACAGGATATGAATCTCTAAACAAACCATAGTGATTGGCATAAAAAGAAAATCCATGAACAATTATGCTTTGTGGTGTGTCAAATGGCATTCCTATTCCTAGTAATCTTTTCGGAGAAGTATTCTTTAATGTCATTGACTTAGCTTCTGTGCCCCTAGCTGCAATATATCTGACACTGTCTTTTCCACAATTAAGTGTGGTATTGGTGGCTACACTCACATTTTTACATTGCTCAATTTCACCACAAGCCGTCATCATAGTTTGGCAAACCCAATAAGTACCAGGTTTGGCATAGCTGTGGTTGGGGTCTTCATTAGCACTTGTGTTTCCGTCACCAAAGTCGTAGCTAATTTCACTAAACAGCCCAAGGGTCTTATTCGTAAAACTTACATTAAGGTTGTTTGCCGTATAAGTAAAGTCTTGCGCTGGTCGTTCTTTTATAATTTGGGTTACCGAACTTTGACAAATGTTATCGTTCCAAGTCAAAATTTTGTTAGTCATAGTTGCCGCAAATGGACCATTAGTAGGATAAAAGTGCGAAGGATTGATTGCCTGATCTTGTGGACTTCCATCGCCATAATTCCAAATTTGGCCATTCGTTGTGTTGAAGTATGCAAACTTGTTGTACATTCTGTGATCGGCAATTACTGCGCTCTCGTTAAAAAAATTAACGGTTTCTCCTAATTCATCAAATAAACACTCAGGATCATTTATAAAGCTGGAAGTTAAATTGTATTGAACATATGGTAGTAGAATGAAGTCAGCATCAAAAGGCTCTCCTGTAGGTTGGTATACATCTCCTTTGACCCATCCAACACCTTGGCGTACTCCACTTAAAAATTCTTGTAATCCATCGCTATTAGCTCCATCCAACTTATTGTGATATATACTAAAGTTAGGTGTGTTCGTAGTTTCAAATTCGCTTCGCACCACTATACAGTAGTTTTCATCTGTTGCCACGCTTGTCCAACTAGCATCAATGAATAAACTGTCAAAAGGAATATTCGTTGAGTCTTTTACAAAAATCAAAACAGTGTCACTAGCTAAAACACTATTTCCAGGTAAACTGTCAGTTGTCGCTTTTCTAAGCTCAACAATCATGCTCATGGACTCACCGCCCGCTGTGTCAGATTTGTAACCGTAAAATCGAGCACCTGAAATATTTAATAGCTGTGGAGCTTCAAAATATTGATAAACTGCATTTGTGAAAAATGGTTGCAGCGATATCGTGTCGAATTGGGTTCCTTTCCTTAAAGCATATTCCACAGTATCAGTGGCGCAAGTAGCTCTTTGGGCATTACTGTTAAATGAAATCAAGAATATTGCAGTTGCAAGGGTTAAAAATCTCAACATATATAAATAGGTTTGTTTCAAGAGACGCTAATTAGCGTCACATAGTTGACTTTAATGGCGGCTAATTTATAGATTAATAGCACTGCTGCGATTCCGTAGCGCGTAAATCGTTTGTCATTTAATAAGAAAGGCCATAATTATGGTAAATCCAGAAAAGAAAACAGTTTTAATCACAGGCATAAGTTCGGGTATTGGCCGTCAATTAGTCGCGTGCTTTTTAGAAAACGACTATAATGTCATTGGAATAAGCCGATCAAAACAATCCTTAAGCTTTACTTATGATTCGTTATACAATCATTTAGTTTTTGATTGGGAAGACTTCCACTCTTTAACAGAACGAATTGAAATACTGCTTGATGATTCAAAAATTGACTTTCTAATAAATAATGCTGGTATGTTGAAGAAGCAACCAGCATCCGAATTGGTGAAGGATGATTTTACTGAGTCCTTTTACATTAATAGTATAGCTCCTTTTCTTTTAATTCAATCATTAAAGTCGCGCGTTCTTTTTGTTGAAAAAGCCCATATTGTTCAAATTAGCAGTATAGCTGGAATTCAAGGCGCTTTAAAATTTCCAGAGCTTCTTACTTATGGCGCTAGCAAGGCGGCTTTAATCGCAATTACAGAATCTTTGCAGTCTGAGTGGGGCGATTCTTTGACCTTCAATGCTTTAGCACTTGGTGCAGTCGAAACAGAGATGTTTAGAAGTGCGTTTTTTAATGCCTCTGCTCCAATTTCTGACGTCCAAATGGCAATATGGATATTCAAATTCACGGTCAATTCGGGTGAAATTATGGCTGGACAAGTGGTCAAAGTAAAAAAACTCGACCCGTAGGTGAAATTTATAACGCTGTATTTTAGATAGTTAGGATGTTTTCACGTCTATTGACTATCATTTTCTCATTTATTTTGGGCGTTGGGCTTGCGTGGAATAGAAATAGATATATCTTTGCGCTCCCTTTGAAAGAGGGGTTAG